>CAZWIU010000069.1:0-22701 GCA_964634105.1 uncultured Bacteroidales bacterium
AACATAAATTGTTAATATACAATGCTTTATTCCAAATTTAAGGGTCAACTAAATATATTATATGAGCAGGTAAAATTATACTCAGACCTGTTAATAACTGATCTCTTCGAGCCTTATATATATCTTCCATTCTGAATTTAAGCCCTTGAAAACGGGGAACTATTCATGCTTATTTTTAAGTATCTCAATCAGTGCCTGCATTTCGTCGCGGTAACGTGCTGCTTCTATAAATTCAAGCCTCGAGGCAGCTTCTTCCATCTTTTTCTTTGTATTTTCAATAGCTTTTTCCAGAGCATCCCTGTTCATGTATTGAATCACCGGATCAGCAGCAATATCAGGTTTTTCAGGTTCGAGATAAGCTCTTCCTTGGCCGGTGATATTCCTGACTTCACGAAGAATATTGGATGAAGCTTTAATAATCTGACGGGGTGTAATGCCATGTTCCTCATTATACTTAAGCTGTTTTTCGCGCCGGCGGTTGGTCTCAGTAATTGTACGTTGCATAGATTCCGTAATCTTATCGGCATACATAATGACCTTTCCGTTAATATGCCGTGCAGCACGGCCTGCTGTCTGGGTAAGAGAACGTTCCGAACGAAGAAACCCTTCTTTATCTGCATCGAGAATAGCTACCAGCGATACTTCAGGAAGGTCAAGACCTTCGCGTAGCAGGTTAACACCAACCAGCACATCAAACTTGCCACTTCGCAAACCTTCCATAATTTCAATCCGTTCGAGGGTGTCAATATCGGAGTGAATATAACGGCAGAGGATATCAAACCGGAGCATGTAATTTGTAAGTTCTTCAGCCATGCGTTTAGTAAGGGTTGTTACCAGCACTCTTTCACCGGCTTTGGTTCGCAGATTTATCTCATGGAGCAGGCTATCGATCTGGTTCAGACTGGGTTTAACTTCAATAACCGGATCGAGAAGTCCCGTGGGACGAATGAGCTGTTCTACGACAACCCCTTCCGATTTTTCCAGTTCATAATCAGCGGGGGTAGCGCTCACATATATTATTTGGTTAACAAGATTTTCAAATTCCTCGAATTTGAGGGGTCGGTTGTCTAATGCTGCAGGTAACCTGAAACCATAATCAACAAGTGTCTGCTTGCGGCTATGATCGCCACCAAACATGGCACGGATCTGAGGAAGGCTTACATGGCTTTCATCAATAACCGTGATAAAATCTTTTGGAAAATAATCGAGCAGACAAAAGGGTCGTGTTCCTTTAGACCGGCCGTCAAAATAGCGCGAATAGTTCTCGATTCCGGCGCAGTGTCCTAATTCACGTATCATTTCAAGGTCATAATTAACCCTGTCATTCAGACGTTTGGCCTCAGTAAATTTACCAATCGATTTAAAAAACTCAACCTGTTTTACCAGATCATCCTGTATCTGGATAATGGCTTGTTGCATTCTGTGCTTTGTGGTCACGAATATATTGGCAGGAAAAATGACAGCTTCATTCAGTTTTTCAATTCTACTGCCCAGTAGCGGGTCGAACGATTCTATTTCTTCAATTACATCGCCAAAGAATGACACCCTGTAGGCATAATCACTGTATGCAAGAAAAATATCAACTGTATCACCTTTTA
This sequence comes from uncultured Bacteroidales bacterium, assembly GCA_964634105.1. Classification (GTDB taxonomy): domain Bacteria; phylum Bacteroidota; class Bacteroidia; order Bacteroidales; family UBA10428; genus UBA10428. The sequence goes on from CAZWIU010000069.1 coordinate 1,599, forward strand.
CGCGGAACGTACCCCGGTCAAATTCAGTTTCGTTGCGGGCATAAAGGCTGTCGACAAGCTTACGTAAAAAAACATTGCGGCTGATTTGTTGCCCGCATTTTATAAATATAGTATTACTGTAAAAATCATCGGGGTTTCCAATTCCATACAGACATGATACGGAGGAAACCACGATCACATCTCGCCGTCCGGAAAGTAGTGAGGAAGTAACGCTTAACCTCAGTTTTTCAATTTCATCATTTATTGACAGATCCTTCTCGATATAGATATCTGTTACCGGAAGGTAAGCCTCGGGTTGATAGTAATCATAATACGATACAAAGTATTCTACTGCATTTTGTGGAAAGAACGCTTTAAATTCCCCGAATAATTGTGCTGCGAGCGTTTTATTGTGGCTTAATACCAGTACCGGTCTGTTGATTTGTTCAATTACATTGGCAATCGTGAAGGTTTTACCCGACCCCGTTACGCCTAGCAGCGTGTGATAAGGTATTCCTGCTTTAATTCCATCAACCAGTTGGCGAATAGCTTCGGGCTGATCGCCTGTTGGTTCATAATCAGAGATTAATTTAAAATCCATAAAATATCAGTAGGTGAAAAAAAAAGCTTAAGCTAATTTGGTTTCCTCGCGGGAAATGAATTAATTTAATTATTTACTTTTCAAAAGTATAAAAACTATGCCTTTAGCAAGCGTAATAATAAAAGATCTCCCAATGGAATTTTAATGTGATGAAAGAACAGAGGAAGACTACATTGCGCCATCTGGCCGAACTGATTTCGCAGAATAAACATCTTGAAGAAGAGAATCATCGTTTGCAGCAGCAGTTAGAATTTGCCACATCGGAGCTGGAAAAGTATCGCAGTCTGGCCAGCCGTTTTAAATATGAAAAGAAAGAAGAATCAACCCGGAAAATAAAAGATGCAAATACCTTACGATTTAAACTTGCTACTGTTTTATTTGCCGATGCTGAAGGTTTTTCGAACCTGTCTGAGGCCGACGTCGATTCAAATAAGCTGGTTGATAATCTTGACATGATATTCTTTGAAATGGAAAACATTGTTGAGAAGTATGAGGCAAAAAATCTTAAAACAATCGGCGATAGTATTTTATGTGTTGGAGGTATCCCCCAGAAGAATATGACGAACCCCATCCAGGTCGTACTGGCTGCTATTGAAATTCAGTATTATCTTAATATTCTCCAGAAAAGCTATAACTCCGACCGCATCTGGAAACTCAGGATTGGAATTCACACCGGTCCAGTGGTTGCGCATATTTCAGGCAGGAAGAAAATCAACTATGATGTTAAGGGCGATACGGTTAATCTTGCTACCCGCATTCGATCGTTCTGTGAAAAGGGGAGTATCCTGATTTCGGAAACAACCTACGAGTTTATTAAAGACTTGTTCCAATGTGAGTATTATACTAAGATGCCTGTCAAATATAAAGGGGACATGTTGCTCTATTATGTTAAAGGCATTCGCCCGCAATACTCGCTGCAAAAGAAAACCATTATACCGAACCGTCAGTTCAGCGTAAGGTTTAACCTGATCCAGTTTACCGATTTGCAGGAACTGATGCTGAATAAGATGGAAAAGGAACTTCCCCCGCATTTATACTATCATAATACAAAACACACAATCGATGTTGTAACCCAGGTAGAACTTATCGGGCTGGGAGAGGGAGTGAGCGATGAAGAACTGCTAATTCTCAAAACCGCTGCATTAATGCACGATACAGGGCATATCCTGGGGTACGATGATCATGAACGTTTCAGCACCCTGATCGCCCGTGAAATATTGCCTGATTTTTATTATACACAAAGCCAGATAGATAGAATATGTGAACTCATTTTGGCAACACAGATGCCTCCTAAACCAAAAGATAAGCTGGAAGCAATTATGTGCGATGCCGATCTGGATTATCTTGGAAGAAGTGATATGATCCCTGTTTCAACAATGCTGTATCGTGAACTGAAAGAACATAATAAAGTAGGTTCATGGAACGAATGGAACAGAATGCAGATTAAATTCATCTCGGGGCACCAGTATTTTACAAAAACAGCTTTATCCTTGCGCGAGGTGAACAAGCAAAAGCAGATTGAACGCCTTAAAAAAGTTCTTGAGACCGGTAGGGAAGAATAATCCGAAAGCAACTGTAGAATACAAAGATCAGAAAGCTGAATGCCAGCACAAATCCGATTGTACCTGCATCAATTGAATGCAGCATGCCTTTACTCAATTCAAACGGGTTGAATATAGCGTCCCAGCTATTGAAACGCAAATATCGGCCAATATATACTCCATAGCTCATCAACAGCAGAGTTACGATCCTGAACAGCCCTTGCCTGATAAAAGAAAAATGTTTTCTGAGTATCGACTCTACCTGGAACATGGATATGAATCCTAGAAGAAGTCCGTTCAGCGCGCTGGAGAGCACCAGCACCATGTCGTACCAAAACGGGACCGGTGGGCGTTGAACCAGATGCACCAGGTCGGTTATAAGATAAGGTGCGTTTGGCAGGAACAGAAACCACCCTGATAACATACAAAAAAGACCAATGCCCGATCGTATTCTGAGTTGCATTGTAAGATTGCTGATTACCAGTGGTATTCCGGCCAGAAACAAATTCCAGAGTAAGAAACTATAGAAATAATCGTGTGTATATTGTATCCTGCAAAATAACATTATGGCATTTCCCGCAAGGGATATAATGAGTAAATATTTAAGCTTGTTTTTCATACAGTTTAGAAATTAAGCGATTAAGCGATCTGTGAATTCATCTTCATGGATTACGGGCAGATCAACCGGATTTATCCTGTGCTTTGATCTTGACAGTATAGTTTCCAGGACAGGGCGCATTCGTGTGAGTTGCCCTGCCTGTATAATCATCTTCCAGAGAGGTTCCATCTTTTTCCATCCTGTCGTATAGGCCAGGTGCTTTATGCTGTGCCTGATACTATCGTGATGTAAGGAACTTTTCAGGATATTGGGAATACTATAGAATTGTTTATAAGCACAAAGGTAACCTTCTTCCAACTCCGGCCTGGTCATGTTTTTTGGTTCAAAAACAGCATGTCGCGTATCATACAGATCCCATTGCCGGTGTGCTATCCGTCCTTGTTTTGCAAGATCGGCATATAACCGTGTACCGGGATATGGAGTCAGGATATGAAATGTTGCCGTTGTAACGGAATGATTAACACTCCACTCTACCGTTCTTCTGAAAACATCTTTTTCATCGTTATCGAAACCGAAAACAAAACTTGCATTGATCATGATGCCATTGTCGTGCAATTTCTGAATGGCCTGGGAATAGGCATGACTAAGATTATGCATCTTGTTTGCAGATTTCAGATTTTCAAGCGACAGCGTTTCAAATCCTACGAACAAGCTTCTTAAACCTGCATCGCTGGCTTTCTCAATAAGGTTTCCCGAGAGAATGGACCGGACAGTACCGGCCGACTGAAATACACGGTTCATTCCTTTCATCCCTTCAAACAGGGCGAGGGCAAACTTTTCATCGGCAAATAAATGATCATCCAGAAAATATAAATGTTTTCCGGGGAATTGTTCAATCAAAGCAAGTGCTTTATCCACCTTAAGGGTATAGAATGATTTCCCACCGGCAAAGAAGGAATCTTTATAGCAAAAATCGCAATGGTAGGGGCATCCTCTTGAAACAACGAGCGAATTGGGCACCAGGTAAAGATGTCTTTTTATAAGATCGTATCGGGCGGGAGGGATATGATCGAGGGTTCTGTATGCAGAATAATATCTCTTTGCTGGTCTCCTTGCAGCCAGATCCCTCAGGAATGCCGGAAAAGTGTCTTCGCCAGGTCCAAGGAAAATAGCATCAGCATGTGCTTCCGCTTCTTCCGGCAGCGAGGTGACATGAAGACCACCCAGGGCGACAAACACTTTCCGGGCGCGGTAATGATCAGCAATCTGATAGGCACGGTATGCATTGGTTATATACACCTGGATGATAACAAGATCTGGTTCATCATTCAGCCTGAGCGGTTCAACGTGTTCATCCACAATTTCTATCTGATCGGTCCGATCGAGAAAACCTGCCAGTGTTGCAAGTCCCAGGGGAGGGAATAGCGAATATTTGATTGGGCGCCAGAAAGGGCTTCCTGCCTCAGTTAATGAGGGAAGAATGAGTTTTACTTTCATAGGAGATAATAAATGTATCTGCTAATCCGGATGCTGCTGTTATCAGAAGAAATCCTGCAGGTTTAAGAGCTTGGGTAAAAAGATGATAATCCCTATCGCAAGGGCAGTAAGTGCTGCAATAAGCACTGCACCTGCCGAAAGATCTTTGGTTACTTTTGCCAGCTCACTTTCTTCGGGCGAGATATGATCGACAATACGTTCTATCGAAGTATTGAACATTTCGGTGATAAAAACTATCCCGATAGCCACGCAGACTGATATCCATTCCGGCCTATCCAGCTTGAAGACTATTCCAAGCCAGACAGCCAGGATGGCGAATACGAAATGAATAATAGCCTTTGTTTCCAGCCGGAAGAAATGAGCCAATCCGTTAAACGCAAAGCGGAATGCTTTTAGCTGATAACGTAGCGATTTCTGGTTTTTATGACTTAATGTACTCATTGTATGGTGCAATTTATTATAATGGATACTGTCTCAACATGATCGGATTTGTTATTCCGGGTCGATATTCTCCGGATAGGATAACATTTCAGGATAATGTTGAGACAGTGGTTAATCATGATTCGGAAATTGTTTTATTTTCCTCGCTGTTGTACCAATCGATCTTGCGACTGAAGAACATAACAATTGCAAGAATAACGAAAAGTCCAATGTTGCCCAATAGCAGTGCCAGATCAGACATATGCAGGATGGCAAACAGAAATCCGTACAAAGCTGCAAGTACCGCACCGGTTGTAATTGTGTAACTAAATTTATGAAACATGGAATGAGAATAATAAAGGATCAGGCCGATAATGGCAGTTGCGGCTATCAGGTAGGCAAATCCAAAGGATATGTGTTCCGATAATGCCAGTAAAAGAGAATAAAAAATAACCAGAGCAGCGCCCGTGAGGAGATACTGAACCGGGTGTATTTTCTTTTTACTGATAACTTCGATGAAAAAGATCACAAGGAAAGTCAGACCAATGAACAATAAAGCATATTTCACTGAACGGGTGGTTTTCTGGTAGATATCTACCGGAATTAATAAGCTGACGCCAAAAGCCGACTGAGGAATATCATATTCATAATTCTTATCGGACCATTTCTGGGGGAAAGGACGGGTAACAAACAAAGTATTCCATTCGGCGGTAAAACCTTTGTCATTTATTACACGATTATCGGGGAGAAGGGAACCGTCGAAACTGGGCGTTGTCCATGAAGAAGCAAGATTCACCCGGGTGGATTTTCCGGCAGGAATGAAATACATAGCCTCGCTGCCTTTCAAATCCAGTTCAACAGTAAAAGAGTTGTTCTGTTCCCGCACTATGTTGATCGGTGCACTTACACCTGTTGAAAGAGAAGACTCATAAGGAACACCACCCTCAGGATTGAGCGAATCGCTGTTCCATTCCAGCCTATTGATTTTATCAACACCTTTCAGGTCAGTTATTCCAATCGCTAACCTGGCTTCATTCCAGAGTATCTTATCAGGGTTATCGGGCAAACTGGCAAATGATTCTTTTAAGAAATTACCCTGTATATTGATCTTCGATTGATAGGTAATTACTTTATAGATGCCCCGATACCTTACTTCAGGTTCGATGTCCCCATTGATAGCAAGTTCATCGGGCAATACATGAAGATAATGCTTGCGGCTGATATAACAATCCTTTGAAGTCTCTTCATACTTTTCGTACGGGATCAGGATAACAGGTCCAAACAATGTTTGCTGGCCACCCCATTTAGAGGTAACTTCCAGCACTGTTGTGTTGCGCCTGTTTTGTCGTTCATCAATCAGTTTCCTGACAAATATTGTCGGAATAAGCATCAGAAGAGATAATGATACAATCACTATCAGTTTTAGGCTGATTGAATTTTTAAACCGGTTATTACTGAGTTGTTTTTCCATATTATTAATTATTAAAGAACTTTGAAATACAAAGTGAATGAATAAAAAAATTATTTATGCTGTTGTTCAATTAGCTGGCTCAGATAATCGAGATGCTGTTTAAATTCTTCGCGCCCTTTATGGGTAACTCTGTAACGGGTATTTGGTTTACGGCCGACAAACTGTTTTCTGACTTCAATGAGATCATTCTTCTCAAGGGCTGCAATATGGCTGGCAAGGTTGCCGTCGGTCACGTCGATGAGTGTCTTAAGAGAATTGAAGTCGACCCAGTCGTTTACCATCAGTACCGACATGATACCAAGCCGGATCCTGCTGTCAAAGACTTTATTTAAACCGGAGATGATGTTTTTCACGGGGCAACAGATTTAATTGACTTCCCTCTCGTATCGATAATACATAACCGTTCCATACACAATATGGAGAAGGCTGAAACCAACTATCCAGAAGAGCAGTCCATACCCGGGAAGTATACAGGCTATTAATCCAAGAATAATTTCCGAGATCCCCAGCCATTGAATTTCGGGCAAGGTGTATTTGCTGCCGTTCAGCAGGGCAAGGCCATAGAAAATAAGTGTGGCCGGAGCGATCAGGAATATCAGTTTATAAAGTAACAGGATAAAGCAGAAAATACCTCCTGTGATCAGAGGAATTGCTACGTTGTATAACATCAGCCGGGTTGAATGTGTCCATATGGGAAGACCTCTCCGCTTTGCTTTACGGGTTGTGAAAAACATAGCTGAAGCCAGGGCAGCAACAAGAACAATGATAGCTACGATAATAATTGAATAGATTTCATGAGGGAGGATGTGGTACAATTTTTCACTAAAGTACCTGTTTACATCAAGATACCGTACGTCGAAGTCGAGGTAAAAGAATGCATAGATTCCGCCCAGGAGAGCGATAATTCCTGCTGAGATACCCGAAAGGCCGCTTAGTGAAATAAACCTGGAGGATCGCTCCATCAGGTTTCGTATCTCGTCGAGTTGCTGTTTTGAAGAGTTTTCTATATTCATTTTAAAAGAACTTTGAGATACAAAGTAAAATATTATTTCATTAACTTCCAAGAGAAAAATGATTTTTTATTAATGAGACTCAATTTTCATGAATATCATGATATGACCCCAATAGTTACCGGGGGTAAGTCGAATTCCTGCCCGTCCGGTAGATGGGAATCCCGACAGGCCCTCCTGCCGGGCTTTGGCGGGCAGGGAAGCTAGTCGGGATGCTCTTGGCACAGGGATCAAATAACTTTAAGAAATATACAAACAGGATTAACAGGGAATGGTTATGCTAAATAATTAATTCTACCAAATATGCAGTTAAAGTATACTGTTAGGATGTTAAACAGAAAATAAATTGGTTGGCATATCAGAACGTATAATAATTATCAGGTTGATCATCCTGGACCCTGACCGGAATATTATTTGATGAAAGCGGAGGATTAGCACCAATATTCTTTGCTTTTACCCTGCTGATAGCATCCCTATCATGTTCATTTAATACGTCCTGCAGCTGATCTTTTCTTACGTTGAAAAATGAGACCAGCTGTTTTAGTTGATCTGCCTGGTTGCTTAATTGCTCTGAGCTTTTTGCCAGATCTTCGGAAGCAGTTGCATTCTGCTGCGTTACGTTATTAAGTCGTTGAAGAGCCGAATTTACCTGATTTACTCCATTTTCCTGTTCGATACTCGCAGCCGTTATTTCCTGCACCAGTTGAGATGTTTTATCGATTTCGGGAAGGGTATTATTCATCATTTCTCCAGTATAACTTGCAAGCTCAAAACTCATATTAACGAGATTCACGATTTCATCCGAAGCCTGTTTACTTTTTTCAGCAAGTTTCCTGACTTCTGCAGCAACCACAGCAAAACCTTTACCATGCTCTCCTGCCCGGGCTGCTTCAATAGCAGCATTCAGAGCAAGAATATTGGTTTGAAAAGCAATATCTTTAATAATTTGTATTTTATCAGCTATTTCTTTTGTTGCTTCAAGCGATTTATGTGCACTTTCTGCAACTTGCATTATACCCTCCTGGGCTACTTTGGATATTTTTTCTGTGGATTTTGAATTTTCAGCATTCTGATTAATATTGGCAGAGATCTCCTCCATCGTTGCGGATACTTCTTCTACTGACATTGCCTGTTGACTGGCACCCTCAGAAAGCTGCCGGGCATTTGAGTTGATTTGTCTGCTGGCATTGGCCAGATCTTCAGAACCATAACTGATTTTACCAATTACTTCCTTAAGGCTCTCGGTAAGTTTATTGATTGAACGTGTAAGTTCTCCTACTTCATCTTTACGATGTTTAAAGTTATTAGCCGTTGTGACCGTCAAATCGCCATTGGATAATTTATAAAGATTGCTGTTCAACTGGGTTACAATAGTGTTTACAGCCTTATATACCATGATGGTTAACATTACCAGACCAATTGCAATAAGAAAGAATATGAGCAGGGTAATGGTAACAGAATTTGTTACCTGGTCAAGTTTATGGTTAATGGTATTAATACTCTCGGCAGAAAGATTAATATCAAGATCGGCATTCAGTGCTTTTACCTCACTACTGAGAAGTGACATAGCTTCCAGGTTTTTCATCTGCCTATTGGTTAACTCTATCGATAAATCGACCTGCTGCATAAGTTGATCATCAATATCGAGATTTTCTTTCCTGAGTTCATTGAATTGCTGCAACTTGTTCCAAATCTCGTTTATAATCTGAGTAACCGTGGCTTCAAACTTTTCATTCTTTATGGTTGAAAAGGCGCTGTCGAGTTCATTGTATGTTATATTGTCGCTTAGGTAATCCTTCACCTGAAGAGTAAAATTATTCACGGCCCTGATCTGGGTTACACGGGTAACGGTGAAGGTATTCACCTGTTTTAATTTGATATTCAGAAAGAATAATGCAAACGTTATCAGGCCTAACATACAAACCTGTCCGATCAGACCGAGGGTCAACCGACTACTTATTCTCATAATTGTATAATTTGTTTACTTGAGGGTTTATTATTCATTACCTTTGGATATTCAGCCATTATCAACAATTGCTGTATTTGAAGCGATATCGATATATAATTATCGGGTATAAAAGACCTGATTTCATACATCTTTATTAAAGTTAATAAATTGCATGCAAAAATCATTATTCAGAACTATTATTAAGATGAACAACCAGGATTATTGCACTAAGAAGATTGTCTGATTTAGACAGGATCTTAACTAGGCGGGTGCTTTAATATATTTAGAACAATATTGTTATTCATCATGCATTAGATTAATACCGTATTCACATCCTTAATTTGAAATTAATTTGATATTTTTTGCTCATGGATTGTATGCGTAAAATATCATCATTCCTGTATGCGTTTCTTTTGCTAGGGTTCAGTTTTCAGTACTACCCGGCAATAGAGAATTCAGTATCAGGAGCTTCCCGGAATTCAGCTTATACACTTGAAGAGTATAACCCGCTTTTAAATTCTTCACCCTACCAGAAACAAAACTCCGGCGAGGTAAATTCTTATTCCTGTGCCGAATCAATTTCCTTAATTAACAGGCAAATCAACCATTCAGGAATTTCAGCAACACATCTGCTAACTTATCTGCCCTACTTTTTTGGTTCCAGAATACTAAACATAAATCTCAGAAGTGTTGTTATCATATTCCCCTTTCATTTCTTCGGCTAGTTACCCATTAATTTTGATTTTCCTTTCTTAACCAATGCATTGGCCGAATCACTTGTTTTTACAAAAGCGTTTATGGCGTATACTATGCATTTAATATTAATTCATGTAATGAGGTGTAAATATTATAAACTGAAGTTATGAATACTAAATCAATCATTATCGGACTGGCAATACTTGCTATATTTCTTTTCCCTTTTGTCCTGGCGCTTAGATCCAGCAGGAGAAATACAAAAAAAGAGGCAAAACAGAAATCTGAACAGCAGTAATAATGCGATAAATTATACCAAATTAATTAATCTCGGTTTATCCTATTGAACCAGGTAAGCGCCTGTCTGTAATCAAACAAATGCAGACAGGCGCCTGTTTTGACGATTTTGCTCATCGTACGTATTCAAATTGAATTATATTAAAGACTAACCTTATTAAGGTAAGTTAGGACATGTTCAGTAAAACACTGACTAAATCATCGTAAAAAATAAGCCAGGGTTATTCCCAGAAAATTTCCGGTAGCATAACCGATTATACCTATCGTTATTCCCGAAAGAATAATCTCTTTATTTTTAAGTGCATTAGCCACAGTTGGCACAAAGGGTGCCGAGAAAATGAAAGCAGTGGCGGTTATTATGGTAGTATCCGCATCGATCTTAAATATTCGGGAAAAGATCACCTGAAAGATGAATGACCCTATGATTACGATAGCTATAAATAAGGCAAGGTAGAGTGATTTGGTTGTAAACATGCTGAAATCGGCCATCGACCCGACAACAATACAAAAGATCACGATCAGGTACATACCGCTCTGAAATGTCTTCTGAATCCGGTTTACGGCTGGTATTAATGAAAGCAATATCGACAAAGCGGTTATGGTTATTATCATTCCTGCAGTCTGGTAGTCGGCCGGGAAAAACTGTTTTATTAACAAAGCTATTCCTACAATTGCTCCTGATAACAGCACGGCAAGTAATAACTGTACGATCACAGGTTTTTTATGGATTCCTTTGTAGGCATCCCATCCGTCGAAATCATCCACTTCGTTTGCCAGGTGTACTTTTGTTTCAACAGGTTTAAATGGTTTAAGGAATTTAGTGAGCATACGTTGTGCTATTGTAACCAGGAAGAAAAAATAAGGAATACAGATCAGGATATCATAGGCATTAACAAGGATAAATGTATCGGGATTTCCGTTCAGGGCTTTAAAGATTGCGGCCATATTGGCTGTAGCTCCGATATATACACCTACCATAAGTCCGGATACCTGCCAGCAATCTGCTATTTTATTGTTGAGTAAATGATGTCCCAGAATTATTATAAGTATTACCGAAATGATGCCAAACAAAACGGCTAATCCGGTTTTCAATGCCAGTCGTGACCATTGTTTCAGATTGATTGAAAAGAGCAGAAGAGGCAATGCCAGGGCAATTGTAACCGATGTGAACTGATCCTGAAGAGGTTTCATATCAGGTTTAATGATACCAATATTTCCGATGATAATACCGAGAATATAGGCCAATCCGACTGTTCCGAATTTGTTTAGCCACGAAGATTTTTTACATATAAAAAGCAGAAATACCGGGCCCAGGATAAAGATTAGACTGATACCAATTTTATATATCATGAGAAGAGTTTGATCACGAAAATATAGAATTTTATTAAATCAGGAGGCTTTACCGGTATTAATCAATCAACATGTGGTTATTCAGGCACATTTTTTCTTTTCATCAGTTTCAGATACAGTTATTACGTCTTTGATCAGTTTGGTCGTCCGCTTTAGGACAGCTCTTGATTTCCAATACCCTAAATGCGAAGCAGCATTCCATGAAATAATCCAACCGCCGGCATTGAGCTGAACATCTTCAACATTGGCCGTATTATAATTCCTGTTGACCGGCTTTATTGGAAATCCAAGGGGATCATTTTTATCGTAAAAATTGCCCCAATAGCTTACTTTTTTATAACGTTCAGGTAATTGGACCGGAGGAAATGTAAAAGGTTTCAGTTCATCAATCGCATATGACGGGAAATACAGGGGACTTATATTTCCCAGCATGACCATGCCCGTAAGCGTTTCAAGACGTTCAAATGGAGTATCGCCAAACCCGTTCTCTCCAGGGGTTCGCTGCCGGTCGTAAATATAGTTGCTGATAATTTCTGTCCCAAGCGATGAAGCGATAATGAGAAGAGGAGCATTTGGTATTAATTTGTCCTGCATGCTGAGCAGGGATTTATGTATTTGTAAATGAGTGTCCTGATATGCAGTACCCGCAACATTTGGTTTTCCTAAATAGGCCACAATATCGCTCACCAGGAAAAGTATAAAACGGCGAAGTCCTTTGGCCCTGATTGCCAGCCCCGACGCCAGGTAACGCTTCAGCAGTTCATCCTGTCTTTCTTGTGTTGGTCCATACCAGTCGGCATATTCATACTGTATAGATGAAGTATCTACCCCTTCTTTTTCTAAATGCCTGTTAACTCTTGCAACAAACTTTTCCTGTAATTTGGAACCTGCTCTTCCGGCTCCGCGGATCAATAAAACACCAATTTTTTTCTTCATGATTAGGTAGGTTTAATCAGGAATATAAATGGAAAACTTCGCTAAGGAAAGTAAAACAATCATAGGTAAGAATATGTTTTATTTAATGAGAATCATTAATTTGTATCTATATTTCCATTGAGCATATAACGAATTTAAACGGTAACTGGTAATAACCGGTAATAACATTTTTAGGAACAACCTGAAATTTGTATTATAGTTGCATTATTAATCCTGAAATTCTTCGGTGTTTTAAATGAATGCAAAGGTAAAGGTTGCGAGACTCTCAGTATTATCCAATACGTTTCTTATTATACTCAAGATCTTTGTTGGTATCCTTACCGGTTCTCTGAGTATTATTTCTGAAGCTATTCATTCAGCCATGGACCTGGTGGCTGCTGTAATTGCCTTTTTTTCTGTACGTATTTCCGATGTGCCTTCCGATAAACGTCATCCATACGGGCACGGGAAATTCGAAAATGTATCGGGAGTTATTGAGGCACTGCTGATCCTGGCTGCAGCAGGCTGGATTATATTTGAGGCTATCAAAAGAATGATACATCCTGGTACAATTGAGGCTATTGGATGGGGCTCACTGGTAATGCTGATTTCTGCCATCGTAAACTGGATTGTATCTAACCATTTATATAAGGTTGCCATAAGAACGGAGTCGGTTGCCCTCGAAGCCGATGCGTTACATCTGAAAACAGATGTATATACATCACTTGGAGTTGCCATTGGATTAGGATTGATCTGGATAACAGGGCAGCATTTTCTCGACCCTCTTGTAGCCATTCTGGTGGCTATGCTTATCATAAAAGAATCGTACGACCTGATGAAACGTGCTTTCAATCCATTGCTTGATACTGCATGGGATATGAAGGAATTCGATCAACTTACGCAGGTGCTGAAAGAATTAAACGTTTCGTACCATAGTTTGAAAACAAGGAAAGCAGGGCATTACAGGTTTGTTGAATTTCATCTTGAGATGGAAGGTGAGATGAAGCTGGAGAACGTTCACAAGTTCTGCGATCGGATTGAAGAGCGATTACAACAGGAGTTTAAAAACATCGAGGTTAGTATTCACGCTGAACCTTTTCAAGTGGACCAGACGTAATTTTCAGGCTCCTACGATCTCTTTTTATACTTCAACAGATTTCCGTCGGTAGTTTTCAGGATAAGGCCGTCCTTACGGAAATCGATTTCCACAGCATTAGCGCATTTGACCCATACATCGTCCTCGAAGATATCCAGACCGGGATTGTTCTTAATATCTTCAAGCTGGGTATCTCCAAGGTCGGAAAAGCTTACATTCACCGATTCAAAACCACGATATACTTCGATAGTTCTTCGAGGATCGTCTACACAAATATATCTCCCGAGAAACGAAAGAATTTTTGCCATAGGATGGTAAGAAATTATACCAGCAAGTTAATCATAATTCAACAATACTTGTTCTGACAGATAGATGCTTTTTATGAAAAATTAGTTGAACTGAAAAGTATTCATTGCAGTGGGTTGTTTAAACCGTAAGGCCAGGTATCTGATCAAAGCCTCCACGTAGTAATAATCGGCATAGATTAGGGGTACATCAACTTCGCTTTTTGCCGGCAAATTACCGACCGAATGATCAAGGATAAAGTTACCGTTGGTTCCTGGAGCATTAAGATATGTGGGTGAGCTCAACGTTCGTAACTGCATTTCGGCAACCGAGATATATTCTGCAGCTTTATCGGGAGTAGCGTAGGAACTCAGCTCAATCAATGCAGAACATAGTATTGCAGCGGCAGAGGCATCGCGCAGGCCTGACGGTATGTCGGGTGCATTATAATCCCAGTAGGGTATTTTATCAAAGGGCAGGTTCGGATGGTATATCAGAAAGTCGGCAATATGAATGGCATGATTCAGGTACGCGGTATCACCGGTAAATCTGTACATCATCGTAAAACCATACAAACCCCACGACTGACCTCTTGCCCATGCCGAGTTATCACTATATCCCTGTGAAGTTTGCTTGGTTTCGGGTAAACCGGTAACTGTATCAAAACTGACAACCTGAAAACAACTATAATCACTGCGGTAATGTTCTTTCATTGTGATATTAGCATGCGATATGGCAATATCTGCATAGTGTGGTTCATTGAACAGTTGGGCAGCCATCATGAGGAGTTCCAGATTCATCATATTATCGATAATAACCGGGTATTGCCATTGCTTGTTCCATCCGGCATAATCCCATGAGCGGATGCACCCTGTAACCGGATTAAATCGCCTGGCAAGAGAATTAGCAGCATTATGCAGAACGGGCAGGTAGCTCTTGTCGTGGGTAATTCTGTATGCGTTTCCATAGCTGCAATTTATGATAAAGCCTACGTCGTGGGTTGTGGTTGTGTATTGCTGATTTTCTACCCGTGAAGTAAATTCTTTCGCTTCGGTGAGTAGTTCTCCTGTTCCAAGATATTCATACATATACCATAGCACGCCTGGGAAAAAACCACTCGTCCACCAATCGGAGCGACATGTCAACAATTTTCCCGAAGGATCAGTAGTCCGGGGTAGAAGCTCGGGCTGATCATGCAACGAGTAAGCCATGTGCATACTCTGCAGCACCGATATATCGAGCGCTTCATGGACAACATCCACAATACTTGGCGAGCGGTTGGTTTGGCTATAGGTATTACCCATATAATTTAGTAATCCGATGATTATGTATGATATAATAGTTTTTGTCATGAGGTTATAATAAGAATTTTACGGGTTCTAATATGCTCATTTCTTCCTGTAAATTAAAATTTGGAGTATGAACTAATATAATTACTGCATTTTGTTCTGAATCGTTCTGATAGCTGAATTTTGATCCCTTCTTTACAATGCAGAAATCACCTGCTTTCAGGATTACAGTCTCCGCGTTTATAGAGAATTTTGTTTCTCCTTCAATATCATAGTAATATTTATCCGATCGTTTTGACCACGATATTTTGTGCTTTATATTCTGAGGAACTGTAATGACTGCAAATGAAGATAATTCGTTCAGACCTGCAGTATAATCGCGTATATCCAAACCATCAAAAAAGATCGGGTTGATTTGTTCTTTTCTGAGTATCATAAAAGATATTATAGAATTAGGTCAGGATGTGTAAATGGATGTAGTCTCCTGATCCTGCTTTATGTCTGTTTTATTACATTTATTTATGCCAGATTTATATCCTGGAATTTCAGGATCGTATCATATACTCTTTTTTTTATTTCTTCTGGTGTCGGATTAAGCTCTTCACCGGTGAACCTGCCGTGCTCAATATCTATTCGTTCGAATACCATCAGGTACAGGCTGAAAATGATATCAAGGCTCAGCTGATAGCGTGGTTCAAGGCAGGGACTGATCTCCCTGATCATATCAAAGGTTTTTTGCCTGTATATATCGGCCAATGCATAGTATTCCCTGATCATATTCCTGAAAGCGCTGTTAACATTACTTTCATCTGCCATGCTGCGGAGTTCTTTACGGGTTAAACCGTACTTCAGAATAATATCGTCGGCAAAGTAGTTAAGATTATTGGTCTGGTCTTTCTGAAAATCGCGGATGATATGTACTATATAGCTGAAAATAGCGCAAGGAGTTGCTGCCTTCCGTACATCGTAGACAGGATCGTTGAAACCGTCATTTTGCTTACGAATTCCGCACAGGTGAACAAATATGGAAGCAGGCGCTATTGAAGCGCCTTCGGAATAATCGAGGAATCCCTGCAGGGTAGCAAATCCATCGTGGTGAATATCGTATACCATCGATCTGGCAAAAACTTCCATTGTCCAGACAGGTATTCTGAATCGTTCCAGCGTATCGATGAGGTCTTTCTGGATAAGATTGCTGTTGCCAGGGTTTTTGGCTGCCTGGATCCAATGTTCGACGTCCAACATGAACCGTTCTTTTTCACTTTCGGTAATCGATTTATGTTCCGATTTATAGCCGTCGATCAGATCGTCGATCAAACGCAGGAACCTGTAGCAAACTTTGGCAGCCTTGTATCTCTCTTCTTCCCAAAAATGAGCTGCAATTAAAATGTTCGGATGATCTTTAATATTTTGGAAATCGATCCTGTCAAGTATTTCAAGGTATGTTTGCTGTTTTGTCTTCATGGTATGATTAGCTTGCTGCAATTGGATTAATGGTTCTCCGTATAAATTCTTTCGGAGACCAGCTTCGATGATAATAACACTAAAGGGACACCATTCCCGGGATGCGTTCCGCCGCCTGTAAAATATAAATTTTTGTATTTCCTGTGACGATTATGAGGACGGAAATAGCCCATCTGGAAGATGGTATGGCTAAGGCTCCCAAAGACCGATCCCCGTGAAATATTATACGTCTTTTCCCAGTCGGCGGGAGTCAGACAGATCTCGAACTTTATATTTTCTTCCAGTCCTGTCATTCCTAAATTAACAAGTCGTTCTATTACTGATTTTCTTGTGTTCTTTATCAACTCAGGCCAGGGTTGTTCTTTTTTTCTATCAAGATGACCGCAGGGGACAACTATTGAAATTGAATCCTCGCCCGGAGGAGCAGCAGTCGGATCGGTATTTACGGGTGAATGAACATAAAAACTGGGTTCATCGGAAAGGGTTTTATCAAAAAAGATCTTCTTAATCCCTTTTTCATATTCCGATGATAAAACAATGGTATGATGTTCCAACTGGTCATATTTCTTTTTTAGTGCCCAGTGAAATACCAATGCAGAGCACGCATATTTCTTACGGTCAAGCTTCCGCGATTTCTTGTTGGCGGGGAGTAATTTCCGGTAAGCATAGGGAAGATCGGCGTTGATGACAAAAATGTCACCCGTAATGTTACTCCCATCCGAAAGAGTTATACTGCTTACTTTTTTATCGGCTACGTTTACCTTTTTTACTGTTGCATCGAAATGAAATGCTACGCCCATTTCCCTGGCATGACGGAGCAATTTTCCGGCGATTTCGTACATTCCCCCGGGAGGGAAAAAAGCTCCTTCGGTACATTCAGTGGCAGGGATCATAGAGAACAGTGCCGGGGCTTTGTAGGGGTTTTGTCCGAGGTAAATATTCTGAAGTGTGAAGGCCCTTATAATAAAGGGGTTCTTAAAGAACCTCTTAACGTACTGGTATTGTGTTAAATGAATTCTAAGCCATAAGAACAGCCTGATATTTCCTGGGGTGAAAAAATCGCCGAACCTGATGAAATTGATCCCGATGAGCCTGACAAGTGATTCTTTGAAAAACCGATAACCATGGGAAATAAATAAATCGAAATTTTTACTGCTGCCGGGTTCGATTTTCTCAAGTTGTGATTTCATGAAGGCATTATCGCTGCTGAAAACCAATTCTCCATCCCCTCCAAAATATACTTTGTAAGTTGAGTTGAGAGGTTTCAGCTGTAAAAATTCATCGAAATTAAGACCCATTGAATTAAAAACTTCCCGGTATATTGTGGGCATCACAAGGAGCGTTGCACCCAGGTCGAACCGATGACCTTCGCGGATTATCTGTCCGCAACGCCCTCCGGCAAACGTATTCTTTTCATAAACTTCTACTTTATATCCTTGTCTGGCGAGGTATATCGATGTCGCTATTCCACCAATTCCGGCGCCTGTTATGATCACTTTTTTCCTTCCTGTACTCTCGTTCAGAGACATGGTTTTACGTTTTTTACAACTGAATATTATTCACCAGGTACTTTATATTGAAGGCTCAAAATAAGAAAATATTTTGCGATCTATTGATATTTTCATGCAAGAATAAAAGGCTGATGCATTTGGTGAAATTCCTGTTCTGAATCAATTGACAAGAATATTAATAAATAGTTGTAAGATTAGTGAAAGATCGGCGAACACAATCAAGTTACAGATAATACCAAAACAGTTAATACTCATGTAGTAGTTGAGAAAGGATCTCATTTCAGTGTAGCATGAAAGATTATCAATTTAGGCATTACTCCTTGTGTTTCGGGACTTACTTTTTTTCAACAGAAGGATTACTTTTTGTTTTTTCCGGCAATTAATATATATTTACAAGAAATACGGTAAGTGATATATAATCGTCGATATACATGAACCGTGCATAACATGATGCTTAATAAACAGAAGGGGCATGATGCAAATAATGCATATCGCCGGTGATCATGGCAATAAATTTCAAACACACAACAACTAAATATCATCATAAATCACAGTTCTAAGTACTAAACCTGTTTTTATGTCAGATCTCACCATTTCATGCCGAATCGAAGAAGTCCCAATGGTAGCAGGGTTGATCCATAAAAGTTTCATACGCGATCAACCTTTAATGCTTGAGTTTTCACAACGGTTTAACGAAGAATATTTAAAGCAATACGAGGCATACTGGCAGGCTGTCAGCGAGCTTTTATTCCAGACCACATTAAGCGTTGAAACAAGAATGATTAAGCAACGACTTGCTGCGCACTATAATATTGCCCGTAATTTTATTAATAAGATTGAATTTTATGTTAAAAAAGCCGAGAATGAATTGAGTGTAAAAGCAATCGATTTCGGTTTTAAAAAGCTGCGAAAGAAGATCAGCATAAAGGATGATGAAGCTATTATAAGAGGGCTTCGGAATATTCAAAACCATCTGTTGGCCAACCAGGTCCCCCTGCACACAAAAGGGCTTACACCCGAAATGTTGCGTGAGTTCATATCATTTTCGGGCAAATTTGAGCAGGAACGGTTATATCTAAACAGGAAATTGCGCGAGCGTGCTGATCTTATCCAACGAAACGCTGGTAATATCAACACACTCTGGGGCATGGTTATGGAAATTTGTGATGCCGGACAGATCATTGCAAGAGAAAAAAAAATCAAGTCAATGAAGTACGATTATTTAATCAGCGCCCTGCTTAAGAAAATCCGCACACAGGTGCATGAACCGCATCAGGAACCGGACGGTTTTCCAGTCAGATCATTAATCAGTATCGACCAGTAATCGCATACTCTCAGATTAAAAGACATACTTGGAACTTTTCAGGGAGTTAGTGGCACGTTTATATCGAATGAATCTTTCTGGCCGAAATATGAAACCTGACGTACAGGTCATATAAATTCGTGTTAAGAAAATAATATGTTATTTTCGTGTTATTAATAAAAGAAAACTTTTATGGATTGGAGAGTTAATATTATTACTGGGCTTCTGATAATGTATACGGGAATAGCCGGTAGTGCACAAACTGTCGATTCTCTTTATGAAGTTGGTACATGGCATGGATTCAGACAAACCGTTATCAACTATACATTCGACGATGGATTGCCAAATCAGTTTAATAAGGTAATACCCATGTTCAATGAGTTTAATTTTGACCTGACATTATTTACAGTTACTAATTGGACATCCGATTGGGCGCGGCTTCAGGATGCAGTTGATCAGGGCCACGAGGTAGCCAGTCATTCCATTACTCATGCTAATTTCAGTGAACTTACCCCCGACCAGCAAAGAGCGGAGCTGAGAGATTCGAAGGCTATTATCGAAAATCATATTGCAGGGCAACAGTGTATTACTTTTGCCTACCCGTATTGTGTTACCGGTGTCGATTCCATTGTGAGCAGATACTATATTGCTGCAAGGGGCTGTCAGGGCTTTATTGACCCCAGTACACCCGGGTCATATATGAATGTAAGTTCAATCAATTGCGGAAGTGTTGGCCCTATTAAAACACTTGCACATTTTAAAACGAAATTTGAAACTGCCGCTGCTTCAAAAGGCTGGCTTGTATTTCTTTTGCATGCAATTGATGAAGACGCAGGATATTCACCGATTGAATTGAGTGTTCTCCGCAGCAGTCTTGAATATCTGAATATCCGCCGGAGCAAATTCTGGGTAACAACATTCAGAAATGCTGCTTTATATTCGCAGGAACGGAATGCTGCCAGTGTAACCGAAATTACCAGCGCCGATACCTTGATAACGCTGCAGGTTACTGATACACTCACGGATTCCATCTATCATTTTCCTTTGACCATACGACGCCCTCTGCCCATAAACTGGCCATCGGCCGATGTACTCCAGAATAGCGATACTGTACCTTCGCGTATTGTTCAGGTTGACACCATCGTTTATCTTACCTTCGATGCAGTCCCTGATGCAGGTGAAATAAAACTCCTAAAGAATAATACCTACGTTATTCCTGATATTGATACAGTGCCTCCGGATATTGATTCCACCACTGTTACAACCCTTAACGATATATCTGCGGGTAGTGATTCCATGGAAGTAAGGTTTTCTGATAATACCCTCTTCCTGAAAATGCCTGTACTATCCGATTCGGAATTTACGGTGAGATTGTATGATTTGCGGGGATCATGTGTATTTTCCCGAAAAGTTCATCTTGACAGTGCAGGAAAAACAAGCATCAGGTTATCAAAAAGAGATGTCTCATCCGGAATATACATCGTTGGGGTTACCGATGGTCGATCCTCCTGGTCAGGCAAGGTACTACTTCATATCTGACTGCAACAGGAAAACGAAATGCTTCCCTGTAAATTAATTGCATGTAGTTTTACGACAGGTTGTTATATACATATATGAGGCACAAACTAGATATAATAAATTCCGGTGCAATAAGAGTTATGTATTAATGTGGCATGCCTCGTCACAATCCAATTTATTTTCAGTAAAAAAAATAGATTATGATTATCCGCAATGGTGCCATGAAACAATATATAATTAATAAAACAACACACCCCTTTTGTCCCCCTCTTCAAGGGTAATTGCCTGGAAAGTGGCAGAAGTATATAAGCACATCTATACTCACCCCGCTTCGCACCCCTCTCTCACGAGAGAGG
>CAZWIU010000070.1:0-22482 GCA_964634105.1 uncultured Bacteroidales bacterium
TAAATTTAATTTTTGCTAATAATTTATGCTGAGAAAATCAGCAAACCCTAAAGTAAGCTTAAAAATGCAAATAGATTTCTATTAATGTGATATCAATTAATCAATTTTACAACTTACAATATATAAATAATAATACTGAAATAGTTATAAAATATAAGTAAAACAATTATAATCTATAAATTATTTGCTAAAATTCTTGTGATTTAATAATCATTTATTAATTTTGTGACGAAAATAAATCTTGATATGAAAAACATTATCTCAGGATCTAATAAAAATTCACTTTTTCAATGAGAATGGATGATGGTTATACTATTCAGCCGTTCTCCCAAGGAACGGCTTTTTTACATTATAACTGATAAAATATTTTAAATTATGGTAAAAGGTTTTCCTCAAGCACAAGGACTGTACGATTCACAAAATGAGCATGATGGTTGCGGAATAGGATTTGTAACCCAGATAAAAGGGATTAAATCGCATGAAATAGTCAAGAAGGGTATTGAAGTACTTATTAATATGAGCCATCGTGGAGCCGAAAGTGCAGACAATATTTCAGGAGACGGTGCAGGTATTTTGATTCAGATTCCACATAAATTTTTTCAATCGAAGAATATATTAGTACCTGAAGTTGGTAAGTATGGTGTTGGTTTGGTTTTCCTGCCAAAAGAACCTGTCAGCCGTAAATCATGTGAACAGATACTTATCGACACTGCTCTCATGGAAGGACTTGATATAATTGATTTTATTGATGTTAAAGTAGATAGCTCCGTACTGGGAGATATTGCCCATTCGACAGAACCTTATATAAAACAAATTTTTCTTAATGGGAATTGCGCTGAACAGGATGAACTCGAACGAAAACTTTATATTGTCAGAAAGCAAACAGAAAAGAAAATCCGGGAATCAAGCATAAAAGATAAAGAAGCATTTTATATTCCTAGTTTATCATCAAAGATATTGATTTATAAGGGTATGCTTACTCCCGATCAGCTTGAAAAGTATTTTATAGATCTAAAGGATAATAGTATGGAAAGCGCTATAGCGCTTGTTCACTCAAGATTCTCTACAAATACTTTTCCTACCTGGGATCTCGCGCAACCATTCAGGTTTCTAGCGCATAATGGTGAGATTAATACAATTAAAGGGAACAGATTATGGATGTCAGCGAGAGAATCAATAATGAAAACAGAACTTTTTGGTAATGATTTACAGAAGCTTTTTCCTATTATAGAACCTGAAAAGAGTGATTCTGCTTCTTTTGATAATGCTTTGGAGTTTCTTGTTCTCACAGGCAAATCCTTGCCTCATGCATTAAGCATGCTAATACCCGAATCCTGGAACGATAAAAACCCCATACCACCTAGTTTAAAAGCATACTATGAGTATCAATCCACTTTGATGGAACCATGGGATGGACCAGCATCAATAGTATTTAGCGATGGACGATACATTGGTGGGACTCTTGATCGCAACGGACTTCGACCTTCACGTTATTTAATTACAAAAGATGATATAATTGTGATGGCTTCAGAAGTTGGTGTTCAAATGTTTCCTCCGGATCAAATTAAAGAAAAAAGTCGTCTGAAGCCAGGTAAAATACTTTTGGTTGATACAAAAATGGGAATTATTGTGCCAGATGAAGAGGTAAAACATCAGCTTACAGAAAGAAATCCCTATGCCCAATGGCTTAATGAGAATCGAATAGTACTTGGCGATATAAAAGTTAAACAGAGAATTCCTACATCGCTGGGAGATAAGTTTAGCACTTATCTCAATGTGTTTGGTTACACAAAGGAGGATGTAGAATTCCTGATGAAACCCATGGCAATTGAAGGACAAGAACCGGTAGGCTCAATGGGGAATGATGCCTCTTTAGCCGTATTATCTGATAAACCTCAGCGCCTTTTCAATTACTTTAGACAACTTTTTGCACAAGTTACCAATCCTCCAATCGATCCAATACGTGAAGGGTTAGTTATGTCGCTAACAAATTATATAGGCTCGGTATCGAAAAATATTTTAATTGAATCACCCAGCCATAGCAAGCTTATAAAATTCTATTCTCCCATAGTATCTAATACTGATCTGAATAAATTAAGAAACCTGAAAGAAGAGAACTTCTCACACTACGAAATTCCAATGTTATTCTCTGCTGAATCGGATGGAGATGCTCTTGAAAAAGCATTAAATAATATTTGTTTAGAAGCAGAAAAAGCAGTTGATAATGGTAAAAATTTTATCATCCTTTCAGACAGGGATATAGATGAAAAACGGGCTCCCATACCTTCGTTACTTGCTACATCGGCCGTACATCACCATTTAATAAGGGCCAAGAAGAGGATGCAGGTTGGGTTGGTAATTGAAACCGCAGAAGCCAGAGAAGTGAATCATTTTGCATTACTAATAGGTCACGGCGCAAGCGTTGTTAATCCTTATGCTGCCTTTGCTATTATTGAAGACCTGTGCATCAAGGGCTCCATTCAGATAGATTATATTAAAGCACGTGAAAACTATATTAAGGCAATTGATAAAGGATTGTTAAAGATCCTTTCCAAGATGGGTATATCCACATTAAGAAGTTATCATGGTTCTCAAATATTTGAAGCAGTTGGAATAGATTCATTTGTAATGAGCAGGTATTTTCCCGGAACGGATTCACCTATCGGAGGTATTGGACTTAATGAAATTGCGAAGGAAGCGCTGATTACTCATAAGGATGCCTATTCAAAAAAAGCACAGGCTGAAGCAACATTAAAAACTGCCGGGACTTATCACTATAGATCTGATGGTGAAAAACACGGATGGAATCCTGAAACTATAGGACTATTGCAATGGTCAACCCGCGTGAATAGTTATGAGAAATACAAAGAGTTTAGTAATCTCATATCAACTGAAAATAGAAAACCATTTTTATTAAGGGGATGTTTTAATATCAAAAAAGGGACGCCAATACCGGTTGATCAGGTAGAATCGATCGATTCGATTATTAAACGGTTTGTTACAGGGGCGATGTCATATGGTTCTATCAGTAAAGAAACACATGAAGCACTTGCAATTGCTATGAACAAAATAGGCGGGAAAAGTAATACAGGCGAAGGAGGAGAAGATTCGGAACGTTTCAACCCCCGTATCGATGGAACGTTGGCCAGGAGTGCAATAAAACAGGTTGCCTCGGGTCGCTTTGGAGTGACAACGAATTACCTTATTAACGCTGACGAAATTCAGATCAAAATGGCCCAGGGCGCAAAACCGGGTGAAGGTGGGCAGCTCCCAGGTCATAAAATTGATAAGATCATTGCTAAATTACGGCATAGCACTCCAGGCATAACATTGATATCACCTCCTCCGCACCATGATATATACTCAATTGAGGATCTTGCACAACTTATTTTCGATCTGAAATGTGTTAATCCTCTGGCTAGAATAAATGTGAAACTAGTTTCTGAAAAGGGAGTCGGAACCATTGCTGCAGGAGTTGCCAAAGCACATGCCGATAGTATCACAATTAGTGGATGCGAGGGAGGAACAGGCGCTAGTCCATTAAGTTCTATTAAACATGCTGGCCTTCCAATGGAGTTGGGCATTGCTGAGGTTCAGCAGACCTTAGTGATGAATAATCTGCGCGACAGAGTTCGGTTACAAACTGATGGACAATTAAAAACCGGAATGGATGTGATCTATGCAGGGTTATTAGGAGCTGAAGAATTTGGTTTTGCAACAGCAGCCCTGATCGTTCTTGGATGTGTAATGATGCGAAAATGTCATCTTAACACATGCCCGGTTGGTGTTGCGACACAGGATCCCGATCTGAGGAGAAGATTTAACGGTAAATCAGAATATATTATTAATTATTTCAATTTCGTTGCCAGAGAAATTAGAGAAATTCTGGCCGAAATGGGTTTTAATAGGTTCGAAGATATTATTGGCCGGACAGATTTACTTGAACAACGTTCAGATATTAACCATTGGAAAGCAAAAACCTTGGATTTATCTAAAATTCTTTACTTTCCGGAACAAGCCAAAACAAATGCTAAGCATTGCACCTGTTCTCAAAAGCATAAAATTGACGAAGTGCTTGATCATGAATTGATTAAAAAATCTAATAAGGCGATAAAGAACAATCAAAAGGTCTGGATCTCACTTCCTATAAATAATACCAATCGGACAGTTGGAGCAATGCTTTCGGGTGAAATAACAAAACTACGCGGTGAAAAAGGACTGCCGGAAGATACACTGAATTGTAAATTCATTGGTTCTGCCGGACAAAGTTTTGGTGCCTTTTTAACGAAAGGAGTGAATTTTACTTTAGAGGGGGAATCAAATGATTATCTTGGCAAGGGATTATCAGGTGGCCGAATCATCGTAATTCCACCCTCAGGCTCAACTTTTCGGCCTGAAGAAAACATCATTGTTGGGAATACTGTTCTTTATGGTGCCACTTCTGGTGAGGTATATGTAAGGGGAGTTTCTGGTGAAAGATTTTGTGTTAGAAACAGTGGTGCGCTGGCTGTAATTGAAGGTGTAGGAGACCACTGCTGCGAATATATGACAGGTGGGCGTACCGTAGTGCTTGGAAAAACAGGAAGAAATTTTGCAGCGGGAATGAGTGGAGGTATCGCCTTTGTTCTCGATCTGGCAGGAAATTTTGAGTTTTATTGCAACAAAGGAATGGTGGAATTGGGGTCAATCGCTACTAAAGAAGATGAGATAGAATTACAGACTCTTATTTGTAATCATTATAAATATACGGGGAGCAGCTTGGCAGAAAAAGTTCTTGTCAATTGGGATGAGTACCTTCCGAAGTTTGTAAAAATTATTCCATTCGAATACAAAAAAATCATGGAAGAAACAAAACTTGAACAAATTCGGAGTAAGATTGCTATAACCGAAGATGAACCACATTTTCAGTATTAATTGAATATTTAACCTAACATAATATATCATGGGAAATCCTAAAGGGTTTATGACTATTGGACGGAAAACTGCCGGATATCGTCCGCTTCATGAACGTATTAAAGACTATAGTGAAGTTGAACAGGTATTGGATAACAAAGACCGTCAGGATCAGGCATCCCGTTGCATGGATTGTGGCGTTCCTTTTTGTCAATGGGGATGTCCGGTTATGAATAATATGCCTGAATGGCAGGATGCAATATACCGGGGTAATTGGGAAGAAGCCATAAATATATTACATGTAACTAACAATTTTCCTGAATTTACAGGTCGCGTTTGTCCTGCTCCTTGTGAACATGCATGTACTCTAAACATTAATAAAGAACCTGTAACAATCAGGGAAAATGAATGCGCTGTGGCAGACCGGGGATTCTCCCTGGGACTTATTAAACCTCAGCCACCGTTATTCCGAACAGGTAAAAAGGTTGCCGTAATTGGTTCGGGCCCAGCCGGATTAGCATGTGCCGACCTGTTAAATAAATGGGGTCATACAATAACTATTTTCGAAAAGGATGAGGAAATTGGAGGATTACTTCGTTTCGGGATACCAGATTTCAAATTAGATAAGGCTGTAATTGATCGCAGGGTAGATATTCTGAAAAAAGAAGGATTGAATATTAAAACCAGATGCTATGTGGGGATTGACATCAGTACAGAAGAAATTGTAAAGAAATATGATGCGGTTGTACTTGCAATTGGAGCCATGAAACCTCGTGATCTGAATGTTGCTGGAAGAGAACTGAAGGGAGTGCATTTTGCCATGGAATTCCTGACACAACAAAACAGAATTGTTGCTGGCAAAGAGATTACAAAACATGAAAAGATAACAGCCACCGATAAAAATGTATTGATCATTGGAGGCGGTGATACAGGATCCGATTGTGTAGGAACTTCTATTCGTCAGGGAGCAAAAAGTGTTAAACAAATTGAGATATTGCCCAAACCACCTGTTGAAAGAGGACCTGATAATCCATGGCCATTCTGGGCCAATATTCTGCGAACTTCTTCTTCACACGAAGAAGGTTGTGAAAGAGCCTGGAGTCTAAATACTACACGTATTCTGGGAGATTCAAAAGGAAATGTTACAGGAGTTGAGGTTGTTGAAGTAGAATGGACAAATGAAAAAGGCCAATTTAAGATGAAGGAAAAAAAAGATACTAAACAAATTATTAATGCTGAGCTCGTGCTGCTTTCGATGGGGTTTGTTCATTGTATTCACGATGGATTGTTGACTGAATTAGGGATTGAATTTGATCAACGAGGAAATATAAGAATTGATGGCAAACATACTACCAATAAAGCAAAAATTTTTGCTGCCGGTGACGCTGTTTCAGGAGCAAGTTTGGTTGTTCGTGCTATTAATTCAGGGCGCAAAACAGCTGAAAATGTTCATCGATTTCTTCAGTCAGAATGAAAATTTTATTAAGAAAAGGTGATTAAAAGTTGTTTTTACAGTTTCAAATTTTATAAAAGTTTATTTTTGTTTGAAATGTGAGAAACAATCTGCATTTTTTTCACGTAATACTTTTTAAAACTGACTAAACCTTTTACTATGAAAAAAACTTCGATTCTGTTTTTATTAATAATTGTTCTATCGGCTGGAATAAAAGCTCAGGTTTTTAACACTTCATCAACACTTAATCCGGGAAAATTCAGTGCAGGATTTGAACCCGGAATATACGTTAGTCCAACAAATTTTAGCTTATTTCTTCATGGAGGTATTGGTATTACCCGGTCGGTTGATTTCGGATTGAAAGTAGGCCTTCTTAATGGAAGCACTTATGTTGGCGGTGATATCGAATTCGAAATAGTAAAGTTTTTTTCTATTTCTGCTGGGGCTCATGCTCAAGGTAATTTTGGACTTGATGCAACCGGGTTATTCACTTTCCCGATTGGAGGTATTGCTAAAATATATACTGGTCTGGATATGAACATAGAATTGGAACAGGGGAATACATCTATACCATTGTTAATTCCATTGGGAATACAAATACCGCTGAGAAAATATATGCTTTTCATTTTTGAATCGGAGATTTGTATTACCAATAATGACCAGCATTACATAGGCGGGGGGTTGAATTTTGTTTTCTGACAATTTACGTAACCAGGAATTATAATAGGATCCAAAACACTTCTAACAAGAAGCATTTTATGCGTTTAAACATGCGAAATAATCTTCTATTTGAGAAGGGTATGATGTCTATGTTTTACCAGGAATCGTTATAGACTAATGAACCTTCTGATACTTTCCCTGTCACCGGTTCTCATTATTGCCTTGTATGTATATTTCAGGGATAAGTATGAAAAAGAACCAATTGGTATGCTTCTGAAGGCAATAATTGCTGGAATGCTGATAATAATTCCTGTAATTGTCATTGAACACATACTTACATCATTAATACCTGATCTGTTAAATTTATTCAAGGCTTTTTACAATGCATTTCTGGTGGCCGGCTTTACTGAAGAATTATTTAAATTCCTGGCTTTATATATTCTGGTATGGGTGAGTAAGGATTTCAATGAAAAATTTGATGGGATTGTCTATGCAGTTTTTATCTCATTGGGTTTTGCAGCTATTGAAAATATTATGTATGTTTTTCAATTCGGTGCTCAAACAGGGTATTTTAGGGCTATTATTTCTGTACCAGCGCATGCTATTTTTGGAACTGCCATGGGATATAACTTTGCTATGGCAAAATTTGTTCCCCAGCAGCAAAATCGGCATATGACTCGGGCATTTCTTATTCCCTTAATTCTTCATGGCTTTTTTGATTTTATATTGATGTTGGAGAATTACTTTTTGCTCTTCGTATTTATCCCATATGTTATCTTCTTATATATCGGAGGTTTCAGAAGAATGAAGGCTCTAACCAGTTAACTATCAGTTTACATATTAATCTTTTGGTGTGAGTTAGGGTATGTATAAAAAACCATACCTCTTTATAGCTTGTTTATACAAGATCATCGCTAAGTTTATTAATGGTAAAAACTGGTTTTAAATTCTACTGAAATAATGGGATTTTATTTACATCATTTATAAAAGCATAGCGATTTGAAAATAATACTTCATTCATGCAAAAAATAAGTTTTTCCCTTACAAAAAACGCTTAATTTCACCCAGTTTTTTTAGTGATTGTCTAATAAAAGCTATTTTAACAGCCTTGTGCAAAAATAACAGGTATGAATAGAATCGTAGCAAAAGAAATTTTGTCGGAAAATGTTGTAAAACTGGAAATCGAAGCACCTGTAATTGCAAAAAAAAGAAAAGCAGGACACTTTGTTATCGTTAAAATTGGAGAAAAAGGAGAACGTATACCTCTGACAATTTCCCAGGCAGATCCGATAAGAGGTACAATAACACTGATTATTCAAAAAGTGGGTACAACAAGTCATAAAGTTACCAATCTCAATATAGGTGATGAGATTACAGATGTTGTTGGTCCTTTGGGTCATGCCACCAAAATAGAAAAACTTGGCACAATACTTTGTGCAGGAGGTGGAGTGGGCATTGCTCCTTTACTCCCAATTGTTGAAGCAATGCACGATGTAGGGAATCGCATCATCACAGTTCTTGGGGCACGATCAAAAGATCTTATTATACTTGAAAAGGAGATCAGGGCAGCATCAGATGAAGTAATTATTATGACTGATGACGGAAGCTATGGTACAAAAGGGTTAATAACAGAAGGCATGGAAGAAGCTATTCAGAAAGAAAAAATTAATATGGCAATTACCATTGGCCCGGCAATAATGATGAAGTTTTGCAGTAAACTAACGGGTAAATATAATATTCCCACAATTGCTAGTCTTAATTCAATCATGGTCGATGGAACAGGAATGTGTGGAGCCTGTCGTGTTACTGTTGCAGGGAAAACAAAATTTGTATGTGTCGACGGACCCGAATTCAATGCGCATGATGTTGATTTTGACGAGTTGTTAATGCGACTGAATGCTTATAAGTCGGAGGAAATGATCAATTATCAACGATATTTGGAAAATAAAGCGGTGTAATATGATTTCAGGAAGTGATTATTACAAACAACGTCGGGAAGAAACATGGCGGACTGAATTGCGAAAACGGATTAAAGCGAAAGATCGTACCCAGATAGAACGGGTAAAAATGCCTGAAGTTAGCCCACAGGAAAGGATTAGAGGGAATTTTGAAGTAAATAAGGGGCTCACAGAAGAAATGGCTGTGAGAGAAGCACAGCGATGCCTCGATTGTGTAAATCCAACTTGTATTGAAGGCTGTCCGGTAGCGATTAATATTCCGGAGTTCATTAAATATATCGAAGCCCGTGATTTTAATGCTGCTGCCAGAACTTTAAAAGAAACAAATGCATTGCCCGCCGTTTGCGGTCGTGTTTGTCCACAGGAAATACAATGTGAAGCGAATTGTTTCTATAAGAAGAAACTTGATAAAAAGCCGATAGCAATTGGATATCTTGAGCGATTTGCAGCCGATTATGAAAGAGAACATGGAAAAATGTATATTCCTGATGTAGCTGAGAGTACAGGAATAAAAGTAGGAGTAATCGGCTCAGGGCCGGCTGGATTATCGGCTTCAGGCGAATTAGCTAAATATGGCTATCAGGTAACTGTTTTCGAAGCCTTACATGAATTAGGAGGAGTACTTAAATATGGGATCCCTGAATTTCGATTGCCGAACAGCATTGTTGATGTTGAGATCGACAATCTGAAAAAGATGGGAGTTACTTTTATTAAGAATACTGTTATAGGAAAAACTCTTACAATAGATGATTTGCTTTCAGATGGATATAAGGCATTTTTTATAGGTAGCGGGGCAGGTCTGCCTGGTTTTATGCATATACCTGGTGAAAACTATATTGGTATTCTTTCCTCTAATGAATATTTAACAAGAGTAAATCTGATGTGTGCCTCAAAAGAGGAATATGATACACCGGTGCTCCTTGGCAAAAATGTGGCAGTGATCGGTGGAGGGAATACTGCAATGGATTCAGTTCGCACAGCAAAACGATTAGGAGCTGAACGGGCTATGATCATTTATCGCAGAACCTTTGATGAGATGCCGGCACGAATAGAAGAAATTAAACATGCACAGGAAGAAGGAATCGAGTTTTTAAACCTTAATTCACCCGTGGAATACCTGGCCGATAAAAATGGCCGTGTAAATGCAATGCGGGTTCAACGGATGGAGCTGGGTGAACCGGATAGTTCGGGAAGAAGAAAACCTGTTCCAATCGAGGGCTCGGAATATACAATTGATGTTGATCTTGTCATCGTAAGTATTGGCGTTTCGCCTAATCCCCTTATACCACAAAGCATTCCCGAATTATCAATGAGCCGTTGGGGAACAATACAAGTTAATGAGGAGACAATGCAATCTAATATTCCCATACTTTTTGCCGGTGGAGATATCGTACGCGGAGGAGCAACGGTAATTCTTGCTATGGGTGATGGAAGAAGGGCTGCTCAAGGTATCCACGATTATCTAAGAAGCAAAAATACTGAACTGATAAAAGATTCGGATTTAGTAATTAAGAAACAAAATAGTTAATGAGTTAATCAACGAAAGTAAATTTTATCGATATGACAGATTTAACTACAAAGTATATGGGATTGGAATTAAAAAATCCAATAATTGTTGGAAGTTGCAGTTTAACTTCAAGTGTTGAAGAAATTGTTCAATTGGAAAAAAATGGAGCTGCTGCTGTAGTTCTAAAATCGTTATTCGAGGAAGAAATTTTAAACGAAGCAGAAACAGATCTGAAAGAAGCAGAAAAGAACAGATTGATTTATACAGAACTTTCTGAAACATTAGACTATATAGATCTTCATACAAAGCAAAAGCGTTTGAGTGAATATATTACACTTATTCGCGAAGCAAAAAAAAATATACTAATCCCGGTCATAGCCAGTATTAATTGTATTACCGATTCGGAATGGACCGATTTTGCTTCCAAGATTCAGAGTGCTGGGGCAGACGGATTAGAATTGAATATCTTTCTGAATCCGATCAATTCCAGGAGTAACGAGTATGAAAAAATTGCAAAAAAAATAATTCAAAAAGTTCTTAAAATAGTCACTATTCCTGTTTCTGTTAAGATAAGCGATGGTTTTAACGATATGCCGAAGACAATTGTTGAATTGTCACAAACCGGCATAGCAGGTATTGTTTTATTTAATCGTTTCTATACACCAGATATTGATATTTATAATCTGAATATTACCTCTGGGAAAATGCATAGTTGCGAAAATGAATATACAAAACCATTACGATGGATTGCACTTCTCTCCGATAAGATTAGATGCAGTATTGCTGCTTCAACAGGTATTCATGATGGCAATGCTGCAATCAAACAAATCCTGGCAGGAGCCGATGCAGTGCAGGTTGTATCTACTTTATACCTGAACAGCAAGAAACAAATTAACCAGATGTTAACCGATATGGAGAAATGGATGCTTGAAAAAGGCTTTTTCTCTATAACTCAATTTAAAGGTTTATCAAGCTACAAAAACGTTGCAAATCCAGGTATTTATGAACGTATCCAGTTCATGAAATACTATGGAAGGATAAGTTAACAATGTAAGATAATCCGGTAATTTCTTTTCAGCATAATATTTATATTTGATTGTCACAGCATTAAACTGTGAAGAAATATGTAGTAATTTCGTTCCTGCTTATCCATTTCATTTTTTTGGCAATGTATAGAGAAACGAAAGGACACGAAGGGCAAAAACCGGCCGTAATTCACAACATTGTCACAATTATTAGTCATGTTCAATCGGTTGATGAAGTATTTCAACAGATTTGTGAGCTAATACCTCAGGGATTTGAAAAACCTGATCTTGTTTCTACCGCATTGGTTATTGGCAGTAAGACATACCATAGCAAGGATTTTAATAAAACAGAGTGGGTCGAAAGAAAAGAATTCAGGGTTCCAGGGATAGGCTTTTGCGCAGTTGAGGTGTACTTTCAGACCAAATTTACTCAATTTACCGATCCTGATTTTTCTAACCGGAATTTGGAATATATAGAAAACATAGCTTCTTTGTTAAATGGTGTATTATCAAAACAGCAACTTGAAAAACTGCACTATGAGAATACAGAGCGCCTTAAAGAATTACAAGGAATAAATCGTGCAACGGATGCCTTAAATCGAGGAACAACCCTCGAAGAATCCCTGCAAAAAATATGTTCTTTTCTACCGGAAGCCTGGCAGTATCCGGAATATACAGTTGCCCGGATAACCTATGAAGATAAAGTCTTTACAAGCACAAATTTCAGAGAAACAGCATGGTCACAGAAACAATATTTTGAAACACCCGAAGGGAAGAAAGGTTCCTTAGAAATTTTTTATCTAAAGGATTTTCCCTCTTCGTTCGAAGGACCTTTTCTGAAAGAAGAAAGAAACTTGATTGATAATCTTGCGCTATTGATATCGGGTACAGCTTCAAAGAGAGCCCTCCAGAAATTATTATGGCAAAATACGGAAAGGCTTAAAGAACTCAGGGGTATTAATCAAACCTCACAAATTCTTAAGCAAGGTAGACCAATCGAAGAGTCATTACAGAGTATTTGTTCCATTCTTCCTGAGGCATGGCAATATCCCGAATATACGGCAGTCAGAATTAAATATGAAGATCATGTTTTTACCAGTCGTGACTTCCTGGAAAGCAAATGGGTACAAAGGCAAACATTTGAAGCTCCCGAAAATAAGAAAGGAGTAATAGAAGTATTTTACTTAAAGGAATTTCCAACAATGGATGAAGGTCCGTTTATGTTGGAGGAGCGTAATCTATTGATCAATTTGTCCAACCTGATTGCGGGATCAGCCACACGTGATGTTTTTAATAGGCTACTAAATGAAAATAAAGAACGACTGAAAGAACTGAAAGCAATCAATCAGACTTCTCAGATCATTGCCGAAGGAAAAACAATCGATGAAACTTTACAGGAAATATGTTCAATATTGCCTAAATCCTGGCAATATCCTAAATACACTGCTGCAAGAATAATCTTTGAGGGGAAAATATATGTTAGCAGAAATTTTAAAGAAACACACTGGGTTCAAAAAGAACATTTTGTAACCATTGACAATAAAAATGGAACAGTAGAAGTGTTTTACTTAAAAGAACTGCCAAAATGTTACGAAGGACCTTTTCTGAAGGAAGAAAGACATCTTCTTATCAATATATCAAAGCTGATAGGTGGGTTTCTTAACGATTTTAAGGGCAGGGACATTTACAGGAAAAATATTATCAGTGAGAAAATTAAAAATACTCCCTCCGACTATCGTGAATCGTTAGTAAGAAATAAACAACCCATTCAACTTTTTTTTAACAAACAGGTTCTGGATAAGTATATCTACCTGGACATGATGAAATATAAAGTGAAAGAAATTCTTTTCGTTGCAACACTTTATGATGCGTTTACTTTGCAGGCAGAAGACAATTTCTTTGAGCGATTTATGGGGGAAATCTATCAGTATAGTTTGTTCTCATTACCCCGAATTACGGGAGTCACATCATCTGATGAGGCCTTAGAATTGCTTGATACAAAACAATTCGATGTAGTAATTCTCATGGTAGGTATCGACAGGCAATCACCTATTATCCTCAGTAAAAAAATCAAACAGAAAAGGCCTAACCTGCTTGTTTACATGCTTTTAAATCAAAAAAGCCATATTCAATACTTTGAGGAGCTTGTACCTACTGTAAAATCGATCGACAAAGTATTCATTTGGAATGGAGATGCCCAAATTTTCTTTGCCATAGTGAAATCGATTGAAGATAGGGCGAATGTTGATAATGATACGAAGATTGGTTTGGTGAGAATAATCTTATTGGTGGAAGATTCAGCGCAATACTATTCAAAATACCTGCAGATATTGTATTCCATTGTCTTTGGTCAGGTTCAGCAATTATTACCGGAAGTAGAAAAAAATGAACTTGATAAGATCGCCAAAATGCGTTCAAGGCCAAAAATATTGCTTGCCCGCAATTATGAAGATGCGATATATATTTTTAATAAGTATAAAGACTTCATGCTCTGTGTGATTTCCGATGTGGAATTTGAACGAGAAGGGAAAATCGATAAAAAAGCAGGAATTCGTTTTATTAACTATGTAAAATCACACATCCTTAATCTGCCTATTATTTTACAATCTTCCGAAGATAAATACAGAAAGCTTGCCAAGGAGTTGGAAGTAAGCTTTATCAATAAAAATTCAGATACACTCCTGGGTGATTTAAAAAAATTTCTGACAAAGTACCTTGGATTTGGTGATTTTGTTTTCAGAGATGCGGAGGGTAAGCCTATCGCTTCAGCCCGTTCTTTACGCGAATTTGAGACCATTTTAAAAGATATTCCGGATGAGACTTTTTACATTCATGCCCTCGAAAATCAATTTTCATTGTGGTTAATGGCACGGGGAGAAATTCAATTGGCTAAAACGTTGAATCCGATGCGAATTGGTGATTATGAGAATATCAAAGAATCAAAAAAGCTCTTCCTGGAAACACTAGTGAAGTATAAAGAGGAAAAAAAGAAAGGAAAAGTTCTGAATTTTGAGGAAACATCGATCCTTTCAGAGAAAAATATAATTGCTTATTCAGGAGGATCATTTGGGGGCAAAGGACGGGGTCTGGCGTTTATTAATTCATTAATAAATAATATCGATTTTTCAGTTATAAGTGACCGGATCAATATCCGGACTCCAAAAACTGTTATTATCGGGACAGACGAGTTTGAATATTTTCTGGAGAAGAATAAACTATTTGATAAGATCTTAAATCCGGGATACAGCTATGCAACAATACGGCGGTATTTTGTAAAGGGGAATTTGTCAAATACACTGACAATTCGGTTAAAAGATTTTATTAACCAGGTTGATAAACCCATTGCGATCAGGTCTTCCAGTTTATTAGAAGATTCTGTATCACAGCCTTTTGCAGGGGTATTTGATACCTACATAATTCCCTATAACGGAACACAAAAATCACTAATGTTTGAAAAGCTTTGTGAGGCAATTAAACTAGTTTTCGCTTCTGTATATTCAGACGATGCAAAGGCATATTTCAGTGCTATTCATCACAAGATCGAAGAGGAAAAAATGGCTGTTATATTACAGGAGTTGGTTGGATCTCAGCATGGTAATTATTACTATCCGCATATAAGCGGGGTAGCTCAATCTTACAATTTTTACCCGGTTGCCCATATGAGCCCTGAAGAAGGATTTGCTGTTATTGCTCTCGGATTGGGTTCTTATGTTGTAGGAGGAAGAAATTCATTTCGATTTTCACCGAAATATCCCAAAATTGACATGTGTACAACGAAGGATATGCTGAATAGTTCACAGGTTCAATTCTATGCTTTAGATATCACCAAACAGGATATCGACTATGTTAAGGACGGAGAACTGGCTTCATTAACCCTTTTAGAGATAAGTGAAGCAGAGAGTCATAATACTCTTAAACATTGTTGTTCAGTCTATAATCCTTTAAATGACCGAATTGAACCCGGATTAAGTACTCAAGGGCCCAGGATAATCAATTTTGCTGATATCCTGAAGTATGAATATATACCGTTAGCAAAAACAATCGAAATTATGCTTGATACCATTAAGGAAGCGTTGGGTTCCCCTGTAGAAATTGAATATGCAGTAGATTTAAATCCAACGGTAAATGATCTTCCATCTTTTTACTTACTTCAAATAAAGCCACTTACGGGTAGTCAACAAAACTATAATTTCGATATTAATATGCTTGATAAATCAAATCTTATATTGTATACAGAATCAAGTTTAGGAAATGGTGAAATTAATGACTTGCAAGACATTGTTTTTGTTAATATTGATATGTTTGATAAAATGAAGACTCTTGAGATGGCAGGTGAAGTTGAGCTGATTAACAATAAATTAAAGAAAGAAAACCGGCAATATGTTTTAATTGGTCCGGGAAGGTGGGGGACACGAGATCAATATCTGGGAATTCCAGTTTGCTGGTCTCAAATATCAAATGCTAAAGTAATTGTTGAAATGAGTCTTACTAACTATCCTCTGGATGCTTCACTTGGATCTCATTTCTTTCATAATATTACTACCATGAATATTGGATATTTCTCTATTCAGAGCTCTTCGCTGGATAGTTTTATTCGATGGGAGTTGATCAAAAAACAAAAGATTATTAATAAAACAAAGTTCATAACCCATATACGGTTTAAGAAACCCCTATCAATAATGATGAACGGTCGGGCTAAAAATGCTGCAATCATAGATAATACTTTAAGTTGATGAGTAGAATACGGATAGGTATTTTTGATGAACATATTTTGGTTCAGGAAGGGATTAAAGCCTTGCTCAGTGGTTACGATGATATTGAGGTTGTTTTTGCAGCTGAATCTAAAACCAAGTTGTTTAAAGAGATGAATAGTACTTTAATCCATGTTCTGTTATTGAATATACATCTGCTGGATAATAAAATTATAAACCTGATATTGCAGAGCAATATTAGCTTTCCGAAAACAAAAATTTTAGTGATCTCTGTTAATAATAATGAGGATACTATTTTAAAAACAATTAAAGCTGGAGCAAAGGGCTTTCTAGCAAGGGATACAACAAAACTGGATTTAGTTGAGGCTATCTATACATTACGGAACGGACATGATTACTTTAGTAATTCAATTACACACTTATTATTAAATAAATATATAACTAATCTTAAAAATGAAGGGAATGATCATTTATTGAATATTAAAAATTTAAGTTCCAGGGAAATTGAGATCATTAAACTATGGGGGAATAGTCAAACCAATAAAGAAATTGCTGATAAACTTTTTATTAGCGTAAGAACTGTGGAATCTCATAAGAATCATATAATGCAGAAACTCAATCTGAAAACCGCGGTTGACCTGGTAAAATTTGCTATTAAGAACAACATCATTGAAATATAGGAAACATAAAAATTATCACCTGTTTACGAAATACACGGAATCTTATCGGTAATTCACTGAATTTATAATACAAATAGAATCAGTTAAGCCCAAGTTAGCTATTTTCACAACGCTTTTGTAACATACTAAATTGTATTCCTGGCATTTAACAAGAAATTGTCAGTATAAAAATGATTCTCAATGAAATATTATAAAATTCGATCATTATGGCAGATATTCTGAATGTAAAATTAAATGAATTCATGGCAAAAGTTATTGCCAAAAATCCTGGTGAAACTGAATTTCACCAGGCAGTTAAAGAAGTGGTTGAATCGTTAATGCCCTTTATCGAGGAAAACCCAAAATACAAACATGCGAAAATCCTTGAAAGGATAATAGAACCGGAGAGAATCATTATCTTCAGAGTTCCCTGGTTGGATGATAAAGGAGAAATTCAGATAAACCGTGGATTCAGGATCCAAATGAATAGCGCTATCGGACCTTATAAAGGCGGACTGAGATTTCATCCGACAGTGAATCTTGGGATTCTTAAATTTTTGGCTTTTGAGCAGGTTTTTAAAAATAGTCTGACAACACTGCCCATGGGTGGTGGAAAAGGAGGTTCCGACTTTGATCCTAAAGGTAAAACAGATAATGAAGTAATGCGTTTCTGCCAGAGTTTCATGACAGAGTTAAGCCGTCACGTAGGTGCAGATACCGATGTTCCTGCAGGAGATATTGGCGTTGGAGGGCGTGAAATAGGTTATCTGTATGGACAGTATAAACGTATTCGTAACGAATTTACAGGCGTTCTTACAGGCAAGAGCCTTGAATGGGGTGGAAGCTTGATAAGACCAGAAGCTACAGGGTATGGAGCGGTGTATTTTGCCGAAGAAATGCTGAAAACAAGAAATGAAAGTATCAAGGGGAAAATCGCCACAGTATCTGGTTCAGGAAACGTTGCTCAATATACAGTAGAGAAGCTAAATCAACTGGGAGCAAAACCTGTTACATTATCGGATTCAACAGGCTTTATTTATGATCCTGATGGTATCAATCCTGAGAAACTTCAGTATGTTATGGAGTTAAAGAATATCAAACGGGGAAGAATAAAAGAATATGCCGATAAATTTAAGGTTAAATATGTCGAAGGGCAACGTCCATGGAGTGTTAAGTGTGATCTTGCTTTCCCGAGTGCAACACAGAATGAAATAAATGAAGAAGAGGCGAAAATGCTTATTAATAATGGATGTTATGTTGTTTCTGAAGGCGCTAATATGCCATCAACACCTGAAGCCATAGAGGTATTCCTGAATGCAAAAATTTTGTATGGTCCCGGCAAAGCAGCAAACGCTGGAGGAGTTGCAACATCAGGGCTTGAAATGACCCAGAATTCAATGCGGTTACCTTGGTCAAGAGAAGAAGTAGACCAACGTTTGCATACAATTATGATTAATATTCACAAGACATGTGAAAAATATGGTAAAGACGCTAAAGGTTATATTAACTATGTAAAAGGAGCCAATATTGGTGGATTTATAAAAGTTGCGGATGCAATGATTGCACAAGGTCTGGTATAACTTAGTGCGGATATAATAGCCTTACTGACATAGGAAAACCACCTCATAAATACATGAGGTGGTTTTTTTATAATATTGTAATATTTATTGTTACCTATAATTATTTAAATTGAACATTCAATATAAAAAGTCACTACTGTCCGATTACAATATTTTTTTAAATTTCAAAACCGATGGATTTAAAGAGAATAAGGATATATCACCACCCACGGGGCTCAAACTTTCGCATGTGATTTTTTCTACAGATAATTAGCCTCTGACCAGGCTAAAGGAAAGTACTGTAGGTACTAAATATTTGTAGAAGAGGCAATTAAAATTAGCTTAAAAGTGCCGTAGGTACGAAATATAAAAAACATTGAATTTAACCGGAAAATATTGATAAAAAGAATTAAACCGTTATCTCAACTAAAAATCCGCCGTATTTCCGGATATTAATTACATATCCACTATTGAATAATAAATATTGTCCCTTAATACCAACCAGTATATCACGTAAAAATGAGTTACTATATAAATCAAAACTTCTAAGTTTATTATTAGGCAATGTACCAGGGTATTGTATTTTGAAGATATGGGTATCTTTACTTGAAAACTGCCTTAAATTATCCGTGAAAAAATTTATTGCATGATCTTTTTCATTGAGTAAGTCAAGTGGTAAAACCGTTTCAGTAATCATCTTTCTCCAGTTCGTTTTATCAGGATAGTTCGATTTTAATAATACCTCGATAACTCCAGCCAAATATCGGTTAGGCGTGCGAGCAATTTCAATGGCCGCAATGGCGCCCTGATCGATCCATCGGGCAGGAATCTGAGTATTTCTTGTAACTCCCACTTTAATTTCACTTGTGTACGATAAATATACAATATGATCAATAAGACAATGCGATTTTGCAAAATCCATATTACGAGCAATACCTTCATGTGCACGGCAAAGTTCAGGATGCAGCACACATTCTTCTGTTTCCGGCGCCGACCGAAAACAGGGATAACAATAACCCTGGAAAAAGGATTTTGGTGTTTTCCTTCCGCAGCGTATGCAATTAATCTCGTTAAGGTATTTAATCTCTATTTCATGATTTATTAAGTCATTAAGATAGATTTCCTGATTACCAACCGGAAGATAGTAATTCACTGGATGGATCTCTTCCGTTCTCATTTTTAAAATATTGCCTAGTATTTTCATAAATTAATAAAAAATAGAACTATGTATAACATAGTACTAAAAAAAAGATATATCTTTGCATAATATAATTCATTACAATGCATATTAGTGAAAAATACAAATATATTGCTTACCTGTCTATTGTTACCGGATTTATTATGATCGCTGTAATTTGTATGATAACAAAAAATAGAATAAAAAGTAGCAATAAGGATGGTATTTATTTGGTTGAAAGATCAGGTAGTGCGAAGATTCATATAAAAAACAAGGTACTGTTGTTTAATCATAATGGTGATAAAGCCTGTAAGATACAAAAGAAAATGAGGTAGGTTTTAAATATAAAGAAAATGAAGAAAACAGTGACGGTAAATATTGGAGGACGTGTTTATCATGTCGATGATGATGCATATTCGATGCTGAATGATTACTTAATGCATGTTAAAGAAGAATTGAAATCAACAGAGGGATTTAACGAAATATATGAGGATATAGAAAGCCGTATTGGAGAACTATTTATTGAAAAACTCAAAATATCGCATGAGGTTATTACCATGGAAGATGTGAAGGATATTATAAGAATTATGGGTCAACCGGTTGATATATCAGGGAATTCAAAAGGTGAAAGAAGCAGTTCTGAATACGGAACTGAGCGAAGAATGTATCGTGACCCTGACAACAGAATTATCGGCGGTGTTTGTAGTGGACTGGCTGCATATTGGCAGACCGATCCGACAATTATCAGAATAATTTTTATAGTACTATTTCTGTTTGGTATGGCAGGAGGTCTCATATATCTCATACTTTGGATAATACTACCCGAGGCTAGAACAGTAGCCCAAAAAATAGAAATGCGCGGTGAACCGGTAAATCTGTCTAATATGGGTGAGTTTATAAAGGAAGAATTCGAAAACGTTAAGAGAAATTTCAAGAGAAAATAAGGAGGTGAATATGAAAGCTGAAAATGCAAAAGCTCAGATGAGAAAGGGCATACTTGAATATTGTATCTTATTGATCCTTGAGCAGGGTGATGCATATGCTTCAGATATTATCCAGCGATTAAAAGAATCGGAGATGATTGTTGTTGAAGGCACCTTATATCCTTTGTTGACACGACAAAAGAATTCAGGATTGTTAAGTTACCGCTGGGAGGAATCCACACAGGGTCCCCCCAGAAAATATTACGCATTAACAGAAGAGGGAAGAAAATTTTTGGCCGAACTT
This sequence comes from uncultured Bacteroidales bacterium, assembly GCA_964634105.1. Lineage (GTDB taxonomy): Bacteria > Bacteroidota > Bacteroidia > Bacteroidales > UBA10428 > UBA10428. The sequence continues at coordinate 20,831 of CAZWIU010000070.1, forward strand.
GATTTAGCCTGGAATGAACTGGTAGATGCAATAAAGAATATCAAAACAGCCAAGTAATAATTCCGACCATGAAAGAAACAATAAAAATTAACTTGAATCAGCGGCTATTTGATTTGGATGCCGATGCCTATAGCAAACTAAAGGAATATCTGGACACCCTTAGAAGATACTTTAATAATAAGCCTGACGAAGCAGAAGAAATTTTACAGGATATAGAACAGCGAATTGCGGAGATATTAACAGAGAAGTTAAGGGGTGATAAACAGGTCATTACGCTATCAGATATTGAGGAAATCATTCAAATGATGGGTACCGTCGATGATTTTGCTATGGAGGAAGATAGTTCACAGCAGAAATTCCAGCAAAGCAATGATAATAAAACAAAAAAGGAAAACGAAGACTATAGCCGCGATCATCGCAGACTTCATCGTGATCTTGAATCCAATATCTTTGGAGGTGTGTGTGCTGGTGTCGCAGCCTTTTTCAATACAGATCCTGTTTGGATCCGTCTAATTTTTGTGCTGTTCTTCTTTCTTAATGGCGTTGGATTCCTTGTATATCTGATTCTCTGGGCAGTAGTCCCGGCTGCACGAACTACAGCTCAGCGTTTACAAATGAAAGGAAGACCAGTGACTGTGGAAACTATAACAGACTCTGTTAAATCAGAGTATGAAAAAGTTAAGGACAATTTCAATAGGTACTCCCAATCAGAAAGCTTTCAAAAAGCCCGTAAAACAGCAAATGAAATTTTTTCTGGACTAGGACAAATACTGTTGGTAACGCTTAAAATAATCCTTATTCTCATTGGGGCTGGTTGTATTATCGCCCTTATTTTTTTCATGCTTGGCATAGCCGGAATATTAACACATGGGGGTTGGTTTAATGGATTTAATATTCATGGCTTTCAGTTAAATGATCAAATAGCGCCTCTTTTTCATGATTTAACTCTATTTAGTTTAGCACTGACCGTTGTAATTCTTATTCCATTAATAGCAATACTTGCCGGAACCATAAAAATGATCTTCAACATTAGAACACATTATGGTGTTTTGTCAGCATTTGCATGGACGATTTGGTCACTTGCATTAGTTTATGTAATTATTTCTGCGCTATCTGATGATCGGATTATTTCAAAAGCATCTCATCAGAAACTTGAATATAAACTTGATATAGATAGAATTAAAGCATTGAATATTAAAGTTAATAAAGAAATATTAACTGGATGGAATACTGAATATTATACATTTTTTGGAGAACAAATAATTCACGATAAGAGAAAAGATTTGTGTTACTTAGAGCCTCATTTGGATATTCGTCCTTCTGACGACAATACAGTAAGATTAATGATCGAACATACTTCAGCCATACCCCACTTAAGGAATCGTTATGAAAAGGACTATGAGTATTTTTGGCATCAGAATGATACTCTCCTTTTATTAGATAACTATTACAGTATTGATCAGGATCTTATATGGTCACTCCCAAGCACCACTATTATCTTGTTACTTCCAGAAAATCAGAAAGTATTATTGGACCCATCACTCAGGAAGTTACTTTTGGTTAATTCTGTATCTGATCACAACATTCCATTATTTGATTATATGATTATCCGTAATTGTACCTGAATTTACCATACCATGTATCTTCTATGG
>CAZWIU010000071.1:0-21389 GCA_964634105.1 uncultured Bacteroidales bacterium
ATCCAATATCCAATATCCAATAGCCAATATCCAATAGCCAATATCCAATAGCCAACAGCCTAACCCCCTTTTACTCATGATATACAATTCAACATTATTGGTGCGAAATTTTTTATGGACTAACTGATATAAATGCTTATTGCTTCTGACCGCTATTCTCTTCTGAAATTTTTACTTTCTTTTTCAACGCCTGTTTTAAAACATTTTTTCTAGCTTTATGGAAACGTTAAATAACCTTCCCTATGCGACCTCTTTATTCTTTTTTTATCGGCGTGTCGATCCTGCTGGCTTCATGCTCAGGAGGAAATAAAATTAAACTGGTTGAAAAAAACTTTGAGGATGAGATCCCTCCAAAAGGTATTCTCAGCTTCACGTTTAACCAGCCAATGGTCCCGGACAGCCTTGTCGGCGTTTGGTCTGATATCGAATATATCCGTTTCGATCCGGCAATCAAAGGAAAGTTTTATTGGCAGACAACCAGTATCCTGGTTTTCGCGCCTGCGGGAGAATTCAGCCCTGCTACTACATATTCAGGTAAGTTCACATCGGAGGTGTTCAAAAATGTTCATAAGGGTAAATTCACAGGTGATAAAGAGTTTACTTTCCACACGCCGTATCTTCAGGTAACAGGGAGTCATGCTTTCTGGGACGTTTCCGCCGATGTTGCAGGTGGGATCAGAGTTGAGGTTGAATTCAACTATGAGATCCAGCCCTCGGAAGCCTCTAAGCTTTTACAGATAAAGCTAGATAAAAAGCTTACCGATTTCAGGTTATTGACTGAAGAGCCTTCAAATATCATAAGTGTTCTGTTAAAAGATGTAAAGCGCGAGGATAAGAATTATTCGCTGGAGGTTTCTCTCAACAAAGGACTGGCGCCAATATCAGGGAACGAAAAAATGGATAAGGTTTATGTTCAGCAATTCGATATTCCTTCGCCTTTTAAACTGGAAATATCCGATGTTCAGGCTAATTTCGATGGCAGCGAAGGAACCATTACAATCTATACAACCCAGGAAGTTGTTGCTGAAAATATTAAGAAATTCATAAACATTACCCCTTCGGTAAAATATACTGTTGATATTCAGCCTGGTTATTTCCTGGTCAAAAGTGAAGATTTCGATATCGACCAGCATTATGAACTCACTATTCTGAAAGGGCTTTCCGGTAAAATTGGAGGTGAATTGAAGTTCGATTTTTCTCAACCGGTCTCCTTCGGCCAGGTGCAACCTACCATACGGTTCTTTGACCAGAAAGAGTTTTATGTGTCAGGCAAAGGATCGCGTAATATTCAGGTCGCCATCCTTAACGTACCAAAGGTATCTGTTCAGGTTACCAAAATATACGAGAATAATATTCTGAGTTACCTTAACAGCAGCGGGTCCTATTACTATGATTATGATTACGATTATGAGTATTACGACGACTATTATTATAACTATCGCGATATCAGCGACCTGGGCGATGTGATCTACGAAAAGGATATTGAAACTGCCGGGCTGCCCCGCAAAGGTTCTAATCGTATACTGACTCTCGACTTTGAAGATAAGCTGGCAGATAATAAAGGAGTTTATGTTATCGATATCAAATCGACTGATGAATACTACCTGCGGGCTTCCAAAATGGTTGCTATTTCCGATATTGGTCTTATTGTCAAGCAGGGCAGGAACACTATAAGCGTATTTGCAAACTCTATTAAAACAGCTCAACCGCTGGCAGGTGTTAACATCAGGTTTATCGGCCTGAATAACCAGGTTGTATATGAAGCCAGGACGGATGCCGATGGCGTTGCTTCTTATTCATATTCTGCCCTGAAAGCTCCCGGTTTTGAAGTGTCGATAATATCTGCGCAACTGGAACATGATTACAATGTAATTCCTCTGCAGCGGACAAGGATAAATACTTCGCGCTTCGATGTGGGAGGAAAATGGCTGAACGATGGAGGCCTCGATGCCTTTATCTATGGCGACCGCGACTTATACCGGCCCGGAGAAACGATTAATATTACTGCGATTATCCGCGACTACAAATGGAAATCACCGGGGGCTGTTCCTGTTGTGCTTAAGCTCACAGCTCCCAATGGCAAGAATTTTAAAACCATTCGCAGAGTGCTGAATGGGTACGGCTCTTTTGATGCCCAGGTGGAGCTTCCTTATTCCGCACAAACCGGAAGCTACATTGCCTATATATATACAGGGAACGACATCCTGATCGGCTCGCAGGTGATCAAAGTGGAAGAGTTCATGCCCGACCGTATTAAAGTGGATGTTACCCTGAATAAGGAAGATTATAAACCAGGCGAATCGATTATTGTTGATATTACAGCGGTGAATTTCTTTGGCCCTCCTGCTTCCGACAGGAATTATGAGGTTGAACTGACTACCAGGCGTATCAATTTTTATCCAAAGAAAAACAGCGACTACAACTACTACATAAGGGGCGCTGAAAGTTCTTTCAGCTCAGATCTGAGGGAGAACACAACGAATGCCGACGGTGAGGCTACCGAAGAGTTTGAAATACCTCTTGAATACAAATACATGGGCGTTCTGCAGTCGGATGCTTTCATCACAGTATTCGACGAAACCGGAAGACCGGTAAACAGGTTGCGGCGCGCTATGATTTATACACAGGATGTATTCTTTGGTGTAAAAAGTGATGATTACTATGCACGAACTAATCAGCCGGTTACCTATAAATTAATTGCTGTCGATAAAGACGGCAATGAATTAACGGGTGTGGATGCATGGGTAAGGCTCATTAAGCATGAATATAAAACCGTTCTTTCCAATTCGGGGGGATATTTCAGGTACCGGTCCGAGAAGGTGGAAAAAACCCTCGAGGATAAAAAAATCAAACTTAACGGTACAGCAACTACTTTCAGTTTTATTCCTGAACAATCGGGCGAGTATGAACTCCGCATTTCAGCTCCCGGCGTTTCAAATTATGTAAATTACCATACCTATGCTTACGGATGGGGCGCCACCAGCTATAGTTCATTTAAAGTTGACAATGAAGGCCAGATTGATATTGAGCTGGATAAGGAGAATTATAACGTCGGCGATAAAGCAAATGTGCTTCTAAAAGCTCCATTTACCGGCAAAATATTGATCACGCTTGAGACCGATAAAGTTATCGACCATTTTTATATTGAGACTGATAAACGGGCTGCCTCATTCGGACTGGATATCAAAGAAGAATATCTGCCAAATGTGTTCATCAGTGCAACCTTATTCCGCGCCCATGAAGTATCGGATATTCCGCTTACGGTTGCTCATGGATACGCTTCCATGAAAGTGGATAATCCGGCATACAAGATGAATGTTGACATTACAGCAGCTGAAAAATCACGCTCAAATACTAAACAGACTATCAAGGTGAAATCGAAGCCGAACAGCGCTCTTACCATCGCTGTTGTTGATGAAGGTATACTGCAGGTATCAGGGTATCCTACTCCCGATCCCTATAATTTTTACTATCAGAAACGGGCTCTGCAGATTCAGACCAGCAATGTTTATCCCTACCTGTTCCCGGAATTGGGTATGATCAGAAGTACAACAGGAGGCGATGCCGGCGATATGGGCAAAAGGCTGAACCCGATGCAGAATAACAGGGTGAAACTGGTTTCTTTCTGGAGTAACATTATCGAGACGGATAGTCGCGGCGAGGCTGAGTTTACTATAGATATTCCACAGTTTTCCGGCGACCTGCGCATTATGGCTGTTGGATATAACGGACAGGTTTTCGGTTCGGCCCGTAAAAATATGAAGGTTGCCGACCCGCTTGTTATCAGTGTCGGTCTGCCTCGCTTCTTGAGCCCCGGCGATAAAATGGATGTTCCGGTTATGCTTACAAACACCACTGCGAAAGAGGTTAAATGCAAGGCCTCATTATCTGTTGCAGGTCCTTTGAAAGTGGAAGGAGAAAATTCTCAATCTGTTAACATAGCAGCAAACCGCGAACTGGAAGTTCTATTCCGGGTCGATGCGCTGAACGATATTGGTGCGGGTTCTATTACAGTAGAAGCCGCAGCCCTGGGTGAAAAATTTGTCAATAAAACGGATATCAGCGTCCGTCCGGCTTCGCCGCTGCAAAAACGATCGGGAGGTGGTCAGCTTCAGGCCGGCAAAACAACAAAAATTAATATCGATGTGAAGGATTTTATTGAAACGAGTATCGATGGCAAAGTAATCCTCAGTAAGAACCCATTAGTACAGTACAGCAAGAACCTGGATTACCTGGTTCGTTATCCGTATGGTTGCATTGAACAGACTGTTTCAAGTGCATTTCCTCAGCTATATTTTGGCGACCTGATCGGTACAATTTATACAAATGAAAAGGCAAAAGTCGATGCTATAAAGAATGTGCAGGCTGCTCTCGACAGAATTAAATTGATGCAGCTTTATAATGGCGGCCTCACCTACTGGCCTGGCGGTGGTCAGGAAACCTGGTGGGGTTCGGTATACGCAGCGCATTTTGCAGTTGAAGCTAAGAAGGCTGGTTTTGAGGTCGACGATGCATTTCTTAATTCCTTGTTGAAATATCTTAAAAAGAGCCTGGAGAAAAAGGAGCTGATCACGTATTACTTCAATTTCAATCAGCGTAAACAAATCGCCCCGCAGGAAGCTATCTACTCGCTTTATGTGTTGTCATTGGCAGGTGAAAAGCCAACCGCCCTGCTGAACTACTACCGTTCGCGTACCGAACAGATGAGCCTCGACAGTAAATATATGCTGGCTGCTGCATATGTTCTGACAGGCGACATTAAAAAAGCACGTGAAGTGGTTCCAAATGCATTTGAGGGTGAAAAATCGAATACAAGTTTCGGAGGTAGCTTCTATTCTTATGTACGTGATGAAGCTCTTGCTTTGAATGTGCTGCTCGATATCGATCCTGAGAATAACCAGATTGCAATCATGGCGAAACATGTTGGCGAAAACCTGATGAACAGGTATTATTTAAATACGCAGGAAAGAACATTCAGTCTTCTGGCCCTGGGAAAAATATCACGAAAAGCTGCCGGTAGTGATATTAAGGCTACTGTTAAATCCGGATCGAAGGATATCGCTTCTTTTAATAATAAAGATATTGTCCTTGATCTTGGCAAGATCGGAACCAAAGAACTTACTCTTACAGCAGAAGGTACTGGGTATCTTTATTATTACTGGGAGAGCGAAGGCATCAGCGCAGATGGTTCGTACCTGGAGGAAGACAGCTATCTGAAAGTGCGGCGTACACTGTATAACAGGAATGGTGCTGCTATCAGCAATTATCAGCTAAAACAAAACGATCTGATACTGGTTGAGGTAAGCATCACGGGGTTAACAACAAACTATGTTGAAAATGTTGCCATCTCTGATATATTGCCGGCGTGTTTTGAAATTGAAAATCCAAGGCTTACTGCATTGCCTCCGGGTATGGACTTCCCGCAACGCAGAAGTTACCCGGAATATATGGACATACGCGACGACAGGATTAATTTCTTTGTCTCAACCGGTAATTATGTAAACTACTATTATTATCTGGTAAGAGTTGTTTCACCGGGTACCTATAAGATGGGCCCTGTAGGCGCTGATGCTATGTATAATGGCGAATATCATTCCTATTCGGGCAGTGGCACAATAACTGTTACCCGCGATTAACATGCCTGATAAGTTCTTTTAGCTCTTATTGAAATAATTCAAGAACTTTTTTCAGGGATGATTGTTACATGTGGATAAATGTAATGCTTCGTGATGAAAATCTGCATGGTATGGTTTACGCTTGTTTTGTAAGGTTTTGAGATGAATGAAACGGTTCATATTCCCCATGAGTTAGAGGGAAAGCTGACTTTATTAAAGACTATTCTTCATGATATGAAGAGGGTTGCGGTTGCTTTTTCCGGGGGTGTTGACAGTACGCTTCTTTTATTCCTGACACATGAAAATCTGAACGACAACATGATCGGGGTGTATTGTGAGTCGGCGCTGCAACCTGCCCGTGAAAAAAATGATGCACTTGAACTGGCACATTCTATCGGGGTTGACCTCGTAATTTTTAAAATGAACAAACTTGATCATGAAGCATTCAGGAACAACCCCGCAAACCGTTGTTACCTGTGTAAGGGACTGGTCTTTGATGAAATTATTTCCATTGCTGCATCGAAAGGAATTCATCATGTTGTTGACGGCTCCAATCATGACGATCTAAATGACTATCGGCCTGGTGTGAAGGCGCTCAAAGAAAGAGGTGTCAGAAGCCCGTTGCAGGAAGCCGGCTTGACCAAGAATGAAATAAGGACGCTGAGCAGGTTTTTTAACTTACCAACCTGGGACAAAGATGCGCTTGCCTGTCTGGCAACAAGAATACCGATGGGCGCAGAGGTCAGCGAAAAAAAACTATATATGATCGATAAGGCAGAAGAGATCCTTATAGGTCATGGCTTTAGAAATGTAAGAGCCCGCCACCTGGGCGATACTGTCAGACTTGAAGTCCGACAGGATCAGGTACCCCGGCTGACTGAAAAAGCTCTCCTGAGCGACATATCGTCCGAAATGAAGAAGATCGGGTTCAGCTACACAGTCATAAACCCGAACGGTTATCAGCAGGGCAGTATGAATACATTTTAATTACTTCACTACCATAATTCAGGTATATGTTGATTGAAAATAGAATTATCTTTATTGCCGCTAACTTCTATTTTCAATTAAGTTTATATGCTTCTCATTTTTTCTCACAGACCGTTCAAAAAAAGAATAGCATTTTTATCGCTCTGTATTACAATAGCTTTTTCACTGGAAGCGCAGGAACCGGAACATCGGTCCGGAGTGGTTGATAGCTATGGGCAGCTTCACATTTCAGGTTCCTGTGTGGTGAATGCAAACCACGATACAGTAACATTGGAGGGTATGAGTCTGTTCTGGAGTCAGTGGATAGATAAATATTATAATTACGACTGTATAAAATGGCTGCGTGACGACTTTCATTGCGATGTGATCAGGGCAGCTATGGCAATAGAATATAAAGGATACCTGAAGAATCCTGAACGGGAAAAGAAAAAAGTCTTTGATGTAATTGATGCCTGTATCGACCTGGGTGTTTATGTGATAGTTGACTGGCATTCACACGCAGCACATCTGAACGTGAAAGAATCAGTAGAGTTCTTTTCTGAAGTCGCCGGTAAGTACAGAGAATATCCGAATATCATCTATGAAATATACAACGAACCGGTTAACGTTACATGGGATTCTGTGATCAGGCCATACTGTGAACAGGTAATTGCAGCCATCAGAAAATATGATCCGGATAACATTGTTATTGTAGGTACGCCTCAATGGAGTCAGGATGTAGATAAGGCTGCTGATAATCCTCTTTCTGATCCGAACGTGGCCTATGCATTGCATTTTTATGCCGGCACACATAAGCAATGGCTGCGCGATAAGGCTGATGTTGCATTATCCAAAGGATTGGCTGTCTGGATAAGTGAATTTGGTACATGCAAAGCCGATGGTAAGGGTAACATCGATTTTGAGGAGCTAAACCTGTGGTTCGATTATATGGATAAAAATATGCTCAGCTGGTGCAACTGGTCGGTTGCCGATAAAAAAGAGACTGCTTCCATAGTTAAACCTGGAAGCTCCGGTAAAGGCAATTGGTCCCAGGATGACTTAACCGCGTCGGGTAAGCTGATCAGAGAAAAAATCAGGATGAAAAATCCCTGATAAAGCGTACATCATTCGAACTGTATAAATACCATATACAATGATTCAACATAGCAAATACCTGCTGACATTTCTTTTGATAACTCTTGTCAGTACCATATCAACAACCCGTAGTTCGGCTAATGATACACTCAGAATTGTTGATCAGTATGGTCAGCTTCATGTGGAAGGAACAAGGATTGTCAATGAACATGACGATACTGTTGCGCTCAGGGGCATGAGCCTGTTCTGGAGTCAATGGATCGGTAAATATTATAATTATGACTGTATAGAATGGTTACGCGACGATTGGAAGTGTATGGTTGTACGGGCTGCTATGGCTGTTGATGCCGGAGGTTACCTCACAAATCCGGAAGTGGAAAAAGCTAAGGTCATTGAAGTAATTGATGCCTGCATCGATTTGGGGATCTATGTGATTGTCGACTGGCATTCACATAATGCTCATAACCAAACGTCCGATGCTGTTGAATTCTTTTCTGAGATTGCTACACTCTATGGCGATCAGCCCAACCTTATTTATGAGATTTATAATGAACCTCTCCAGATTTCATGGAGCGGGCTTATTAAGCCGTATGCCGATACAGTGATAGCTGCCATCCGGGCGATCGATCCGGACAATATCATCCTCGTTGGAACACCAACCTGGTCGCAGGATGTTGACATTGCTTCCGAAGATCCTATCGATGATGATAATGTTGCTTACTCACTCCATTTTTATGCAGGTACTCATACAGGTTGGTTGCGCAGTAAGGCAAGTTATGCCATGACACGCGGCCTTGCATTATGGGTCAATGAATTTGGAACCTGTTCAAGTTCCGGCGACGGTCCCATTGCATACAGTGAAATGGAATTGTGGTTCGATTATATGGACGACAGAATGCTGAGTTGGTGTAACTGGTCCATTGCCGACAAAGAAGAGACTTCGGCTGCATTAATACCCGGAGCAAGCGATACAGGAGGTTGGTCTCCTTCAGAACTTTCGGAATCCGGTGCCTTGATACGATCACGATTGATAGCCTGGGCTGAACAGGGTTATAAACCTCTTCCTGTAGGCATACAGGAATCAGGAAAAATAAAGAACCTGAATGTGGAAATTGTACCGAATCCCGTTTGCAAAAATGCTATAGTCAACATTGATCTTCCGTATCCTCAGGAAATAACTATCAACCTGTACAACCTGTCAGGTGAAAAGATTAAAACATATCAGTATCAGGCCGGTTATGCAGGAGAACATTCAGTTTGCCTGGACGTCAGCGGTCTTCCTTCGGGAGAATATATTTGCAATGTGGTTGCCCCTGAATGGCATTACTCATCCAGGATCGGGGTACAATCGCCATGATCATTCCGGGTTTTTCTGCTTCTTATTATCTGGGATAAAAAACGCTTACAGATCTTCGATCCGCTTAACTCCAAAAAGGTCTAGCAGCATCTCCTCAAGTGGCCGCTCGGCATATTCTTCCAATACAGCGCCATGTTTAACGAGGCACTTAACAAGTTCCCGGTTCTGTATTTCAAGGGCACAGGTAAGCGGGACTACTCCGAATAAATCCTTCTGATTTACATCCGCACCCGATTTGATTAACAATTTGGCGGTTTTAATCTGCTTGAAATTAATGGCAAAAAGTAATGGCGACTGGTTGAAATCATTCTCAGAAATAGCATTCAGGTCTGCACCGTGTCGGATAAGATATCTGGCAACCCGGTTATTTCCTTTAACGGATGCCCAATGCAGCGCTGTCCATCCGTTTTCCTTATCATCAGTAAGAATTACCTCCCGGTCATCTACAGGTATATTATGCTTTCGCATAAAATATTTCAACTGGCTGATTTTTCCTTCACCGGCAGCTACTGCCATGCAACTGCCATAAATATAATCAAGCCTGCTTATCGAATCTTTAAATAAAATCCATCCTTTTAACGTGACGTCTGCACCTTTTTTCACTAACAATTTAACCGTTCTGAGATCGCATTTATAAACGGCCCACATAAGAGGAGTCGCCTCGTTTGTATCGCGAAGATTAATGGCGCCTTTATATTCTTTTATACTTCGGTATTCATCATTCTTTACCAGGTCAAATAAATTCTGAGGAAAAACGTTCAGAAAGACCGATAAAAAGGCAATGCAGGCAATGATTCTCATCGTAATAAATAAACCTGATGAATATGGAACAAAATATACAAAAAATATATGGCCGCGTGAGGATTAGTTATTCACCGTTGTTTAAAATACTAAAGCATTTACGAATAGGGATTAATTGTATTTGTTCGAAATATCTTCTTATAGTTTTTACATCTTAATTCGATTAATTTTCTTGAAAGCAGTAATGCCATGGTACTGATATCGCCAACAATAAATGTGTTTGCTGACTGATATTAGTGATTATGAATATTGATCCTCTTCAAAACTTTTAATGCCTGCGTACATTTCGCTTTCAGCCCGGAGGCGCTATCGTCGGGCAGAGAATTCAGGACGGAGGATAATTCATTACCTATTTCAGGATATTGCCCGGCTACTTTCAACAGGATATCAATACAATAATACCTGACGGCTATGGCTTCCTGTTGATTAGAAAGATAATTAAATGCCATATCAGTCAACAGACCGGTTTCATCCTCATTCAGCATAACCGGAGATTCAGCAAATATCTTCAGAAAACCCCGCTTTACACCTTCCACCTTGATTTGTTGAAGTGAATTGATCATTGCACTGATATGGGGCTGAACCAAATCGACATAACGCTCGGCACATAACGATATAATCCGCGCAGCGCGCATCGAGAGAGGGTATTCATCACGCATGGCAAGGTCGAACATTTCATTGAATTTAACCTGGTCATGATCAATGTCATTTACCAGCATATCAGCTATGATGCGCGAACTGTCTACAAGTTTTGCTTCATAATGATGCATCAGGTCAGTATTTTAGATATTTTTACACCAGCATTAAAACTAGTAAAACATGATGAGAGTTTGGCAACCCACTAAGGAAGAAATTGAAAAAACTAATCAATGGGGTACCTGGACAAAAGAAGAATCTGAATTCGATTGGTCCTATGATGAGACGGAAACCTGCTATATTCTTGAAGGCGAAGCCAGTGTGATGGACAATGCCGGTCATTCCGTCCGCTTTAAAGCCGGTGACATGGTTGAATTTAAAAAAGGTCTTACTTGTACATGGAAGATCAATAAAGCTATCCGGAAACGATATAATTTTAGCTGATTTTATTCACGTCCATGTTCCTATTTCAATTTTGGTATGAACATACTTGTTCGACTAGTGAATTGAAAACAAAATTTAAATCCGGACATTCAGTAGCACATATGTTTTGGAAAGTTAGCACATGTTGGGTAATCGGCTTTTTCATCTTAGGATTAAATATCTCATGTAAAAACAAGCCTGAGGCGACAGAAAACAAGTTTGCTGCAGATTCATTGCTTTTTCTTGAATCGCACAATTTTTCTAATAATGTATCCATGACTGCTAAAACCAAAAGATTGCCTAAACCGGATTCAATTGTAGGCGATACGGTCTGGCTTAAATCATATTCCAACATAACATGGTCCGATTCTATTATCAAGCCTGAATATTCTGCTTTCTATACGGTAAGGGTCGATACGAATGACTATATTATCGATACCGTAAGATCGACAAAAGGCAGCCGGATAGTAATTGGTTTTAACCATTATTATGATATAAAGTTTACTAAAGCAGGAAATCAATGGTTTACAATTTCATTGAATAAAAAACAGGATTTTGCGCAGCTGTTGGAAGGCACTGATTCATGGCTCGAAAGCAACCTTAATGTATTCGGGCGATTACATTATAACCGCAGGTATCATCAATTTGTACTGGAATATAATATTAATTCCCGTTCAAATTTTGGTTCGCTGTATTTTATTGTTTACGATATAAAAGATGGACTTAAATACATCGGTACAGCGAACAGTTGGGGAGGAGAGGGGCCCGACGGGGAACCTTTCCTTACAGAGAATGGTGAGCTTTTCGTTACTTGTTCTGAGATATTTAATTTCAACCTGTCGGCTTCAATGACGCTTGGTCAGTATGTGTCGCTTGCTGAAAATAAATTGAATAAGAATATATTCTCAGAACTTGTTCAGATTCATGGTTTGAGAAATCTCGGTCATGATAATTTTTTAGTAGTTTTTAACCGGTTCCATGGCGAGCCTGTGCATAATGCTTTTATTCTCTCAACAGATACCAGCATATTAAGTGAATTCAGCTATTTTGGAATCATCGAAGAAATGGATGCCATTCTGCTATATACCGATGATAATAAACTAAACCGATCGTTTCTATATGATACTGAACGCGAAAAGCTTATCTGTATCCTGAAAACGGAAAAACCGAAAGTTCGGGAGCTAAGCATCAGTGGAATGAGCAGGTATACAGATGATTCATGCAAGACAGGCAAGTTATCGTTACTTGATTTTGCTTATTACGGATCCTATGAATTTTATGTATCCGATACCGACTCAACGGTTTTTTACAAAACAGACCAATCCGAATAGCTGTTAAGCCGGATCGCAGAAGACTTCGGCCTCGTAAATAAATATTTCCGCATCTTTCCAACCATCACGTCCTAAACCCGCTTTTCTGTCGGAACATTGGGCAAGCAGCTCTTCTGTATCCCAACCTGTTTTATCGGCAACCTGAGGTAAAAAGGTTCCTGAATAACATCCTTTCCTTATGAGTATACCATGTTTTCCTGGTATTATTTCATGGATGGAGGAGATTTTTCTAAGTGGCGAAAGAACAGATATTTCAATTTTCATTTTTTCCAGTTCCTCCTCCCTGATCGGAGCGAAGCGTGAATCGTGCGAAGCCGAAGCAACAGCCATTTTTTCAACCGTATTAAATATTGCTTCGTCGGCTTCTAACCGGCCAATACAACCGCGTAATTTATCATCTACATAAAGACTTACGAAAGCGCCGTATGGTTTCGTAAGAGCGCGGGGGAGAGATTCCACCCTGGCTGGAATACTTGTGTTATCATTTAAATAGTCTTCGATACTCTCCCGTGCATGTTTTAGCAGTAGTTTCTTTTCTTCTGCTGATAAGCTGCCGGAGTAATCCTCCTCATCCTGAGCAACGGTAATCAATACCGATTGATATCCGACCACTCTTGTTTTCTCGCCGTAGAGTGCAATATCACCGGAATTCTGATAAAGCACAGGATGGTATGCAACACCTTTCAGCGATGAAGTTATGGAGAGTAATGTAAGCGCTGAACTCCAGCCACAGATACTGGTAGATAGATTGGGAATTCGCTTTTTCTCATTCTCGGCAACCTGACGATTGAAGATCTCAGGATTATTTGAACAGAGAGCTTCAATAGTAAGCTGATCGGTCTTCACCGCATCATAGTACTCAGGATAATGCGATAAATCAGTACTGATTACAAACAGGTTGCCCGGAACAAAATATTCTTTAAGGATATCAGCAAGCCTATAGGGTGTATCCTTCGATTGAGAACCTATGATGATCGGAATAATAGTGAATTTCCGGCTTAGTATATATTGAAGAAAAGGAAGCTGAACCTCCAGGCTATGCTCATTCGCATGTGCTTCGGGATGATAGCTGATAATTTCACCATGAGCCAATAATTTTCTGGCAATCTCAGTTTCTATTTCAATTTTGCCAAGCGGCGTTATATAATGAGCATCATAATATACTGATGCACCCTCAAACCAGGCATGATGGCTGGAACCGATAAGAAAAATCCGTTTTATGTCAGTTCTGTTCTTCAACGGCAAATAAGCAGTGGCAGCTACCTGGCCTGAGAATATGTAGCCTGCATGAGGGGAAATTACGGCCCTGATATTATCCACGATAATTTCTTTGTTAAGAGTAGTCTTCCTGGCTTTCCGAAAAAGCTCATCAAGCTCTGCCTCTAGTTCTTCTTTCGCGGAAGGATAAAAACGTCCTGCAACAACCGGTTGACGGTCAGGTAATTTACGATATTCGCTATCTTTTGACATTTCATTAAGAAAATTATCAGGAATAAAAGAAATGCGAAGAACAACTTAATTCAAAGTTAGGCAATTGCTTACATAAATTCAACGATCAGTACACTTCTTTAATATCCGGTTCATGTCCTGATTGAAATTAATCCTGTATTTGCATCGTTCGGTATTAGCATTTTGTACCTTTACATTGGCAAGATTCAATGATTGTTATGGTACATCTGATGATAATAATCTTTTGCCTCCTGCTTTATCAGGATCAATACCTGGTCGAGCGGAACCGAATGGTTGATGATCAGCTTATCAGTCGTGGTATTTCTGATGCAGCCACCCTGAAAGCGATGCGAAAAGTTCCACGTCATTATTTCGTGCCACCTGAAAACCGTCGCTATGCTTATGAAGACCGGCCTCTGTTGATCGGGTATGGACAAACCATTTCCCAGCCCTATATTGTGGCCTATATGACAGAATGCCTGACACTGGATAAAAATGATACTGTTCTTGAAATTGGCACAGGATCGGGATACCAGGCAGCGGTGTTGGCAGAGATTGTTTCAGCAGTGTATACAATAGAAATTGTTAAACCGCTTGGTATTGAGGCCCAGGATCGCCTGAAAATGTTGGGATACAAAAATGTACATGTATATATCGGTGATGGATATTTTGGCCTGAAAGCACACGCCCCATACGATGCAATTATAGTGACAGCAGCTCCTGAAGAGATTCCTGCCCCATTGCTGGAACAGCTTAAAGAGGGTGGAAAACTCATTGCCCCGGTAGGCAGTGAATATGGTGTTCAGTATTTGGTATTAGCAGTGAAAAAGAATGGTAAGATCTCTACCAAAAAGCTTGTTCAGGTAAGATTTGTCCCTTTTGTGCGGAATAACTAAACCGGAATGGATGGTTGGTAAACTTTGATTATAACTTGTCACCAAGACAGGTCCCTACACTTCGTGCGCTTTCTACCCACGGATGATCGGGAGGTACAATTTTTCGTTTGTCGACAACATCCTTTAGTAGCACAGGTTCGGTACCATCGCCTCGTATTGCAACCATAACCCCATACTTACCTTTATTGATTAATTGTGAGCAGGCTGTACCCAAGCGGGTTGCAAGCAGCCGGTCATATGCAGAGGGTATTCCTCCCCGTTGAAGATGTCCCAGGATGGTCACACGCGATTCAATTCTTGTGAGCTGTTCAAGTTCTTTTGCTAACTGCATCGTATCACCGGTAACTTTTGTACGGTACTCTTTTAGCTCAGCCTCAATCTTCTTTTTCTTTTCCTTATCTTTTTCCTCCTTGGCTTTTTCTCTGCGCTTGTCTAAAACAGCCATTCGCTCCGCTGATTCTTTTGAAATTGCTCCTTCGGCCACAGCAACAATGCTGAAATGTTTACCCGCCCTGTTGCGTTGAAGGATCGATTCTGCTATTATTTCAATATCATAGGGTATTTCAGGAATAAGTATAACATCAGCACCTCCTGATATTCCTGCGCCCAAGGTCAACCACCCTGCATTATGTCCCATAATTTCAACAATGATGATACGGTGATGGCTGGTTGCGGTGCTATGCAAACGGTCAATAGCTTCCACTGCAACACCTAGTGCTGTATCAAACCCAAAAGTTACATCCGTACCGAACACATCATTATCAATGGTTTTTGGGAGGGTTATAATGTTCAATCCTTGCTCCAATAAGTGAAAGGCATTTTTTTGGGTACCACCTCCGCCAATGCAAACAAGAACATCCAGGTGATGCTTATAATAGTTTTCTACTATTACCTGCGTCATATCCATTTGTTTGCCTCCTACCTGCATTTTATCCGGTTTATCACGACTGGTGCCCAGAATTGTGCCTCCTAGTGTCAGGATTCCTGATAAGGTCTCACTGCTCATTCGGGTCGAACGGTTTTCCATGAGTCCTCTGAAACCATCCATAAAGCCTGTTACCTGCATATTATACAGGCCTAATGCGGTTTTTCCAATACCCCTTATAGCAGCATTAAGGCCTGGGCTGTCACCTCCCGAAGTTAAAATACCGATATGTTTTCCCATATTAAATAAACTGTCTGCATTATTGAGCAATAAATGGTCTGTCTGATTTGTTACAACGATTAATTTTATGATGTTATCAAAACAGAATGGCTTGCCTATTTACTTTCTACCAACATGTTTTTCAGGTAATACACAAGATCATCTTTCCAGGTTTTTCCGCAGATATCTATGTCCCCGTCAGCATCGACATCGGCTGCAACTGCATCGGTACATTCAGTTTTGAACAGAATTTCATGTTGAGCCCAGGTAACTCCTATTCCATCAGTGTTTTCCCAGATAAAACATCGCTTGTATAAGTCACTGGTCATTGGCCCTCCGCCTGAAAAAATATCCAGGTCACCATCGTTATCGAAATCCGCAACACAAAGTGAGTGCAAATCCTGCGTAGTTGTTGTTGCTATCGGATGCATATACCAGTTAATGCCTTTGCTGTCTTTATTTTCCTGCCAAACAAGACGCCCGGCAGGATTATTCGACTCGCACTGGATAACATCCATGTCTTTATCTCCATCCATATCGACTACAAAAACACGTGCAGAACGTGCAAATTCACCCTGGCTTTTTATATATCCCAATGTTCTGTGGACAGCCCATTTTAATCCATCCCCATTCAAATTATCATACCATACATCGCTCCGTACAATATCCATGTCTCCATCCATATCGAGGTCGCCGATTCCTCCCGGCGCAATTCCGCCGGGTACTCCATCATCAAGTTTAACTTTCTTCCACTTTTTCTGGGGATTAGTTCCGATAAAATATACAAACAGGCCTTCCTGAGGGCTTACGGCAACAATTTCAGGAAATCCGTCGCCATTCAGGTCTCCGGCAATAATATCATAGGAATATATGACCCCATTCTCATATCGTTCCCACTCGCTCTCTTTTGTTCCAGGATTTCTGAACCACGTTCCGCCTGAAACCTGATCGATTAATCCATCATTATCGACGTCCATTGTTGTGCCGCCTTTATCTGAAAGTACATCACTACCCATGGGATGCATCTTCCATTTATCGTCACCACAATACTCGAACCACCACAATGTACTTCCGCTTGAACCTACCACCAGGTCCTGATCGCCATCTTTATCAATATCGGCAAGTGATGATTGCCCCAACAACATCTGATCAGTATGTCCGATTTCGATATACCTGAATTCCGGGAACTGGGCATTTACATAAGTTAGCATTATCGAGAAGGACAGAAGACAGTGAATTGTTAGAATTTTATTTCTCATGACTAAATAAATTAGATAGTAATATCTTTGTGATTTATGGATTATTAAGTTAGTAAAAGTACATTACATGCTGTTTATTATCATCTGGAAAATTTAAGAAACAGGAAAATTACATGTAAATGAATTTCGGATTACTTTTCAACTATCCTTTTATGAGCGGAATAACATTTCCATATATTACGACTGATGGATCAACGAAAAACATTACTGTTAGATTGTATCAGGAGCCGGACAAAGATGAACTGATGAACATGGTTCTTTCACTCTATACAGAAGACAGCAGTCCGGTGGAGATGAATGCGGAAAAAATAGAAAGGACAATTCAAAAATTGATGGGAAATACTGATGAAGGTGCTATCCTTATGATCGAATCCGGTTCGACAATAGTAGGCTATACTATTCTGATTAATTACTGGAGTAATGAGCTGGGTGGAAATATTGTAAATATTGATGAATTGTTCATCAAACCTGGTTTCCGCGGGAAGGGTATAGCAACCAACTTAATAAAACAATTAATTAACAAAAGGATATATGGATCAATTGCAATACAGCTTGAAGTAACTCCCGATAATAATAAAGCTGCAGCGCTATACAGAAAGATAGGTTTTAAACCGGCCAGGAATCAATATTATCGGTATTTCCCCATGAAATAGCCAGGTGGATCACTTCTCGATCAATTCAAAATTCCACACCGTGAAATCAAGTTTCGATTCTATCTGATTTTCAAGTTCATCATCAAGCGATGGGAACATATCAATTCCAGTTTCCTTCTCAATTTCATCTATCGAAACCGCAAAGGATTTCAGGGTACCTGACGACATACCGTTTTTAAAGATAAACCCGATAGCTTTTTGATTCTTAGGATCGTATACTGCCTTATAGTAGCGCTTCGGAACACTTACATTGTTTTCTCCGATGACGGGGAACGGAGACTCCGCAAGAATTGGTCCGCAAATTATATATAAACCTTCTCCATCAGCACTCCACAGTCTGATCAGCTTTTCAGTCTTACACCATATATGATTATAAAAGGCAAGCTTCATAGGCGTAATGTTTGTCATGTAAAACGACTCATCTTCCGCTCCCGGAATTTGCTTAATATCCAACGTATTCACATATTGAGCCATGAGATAACCACCTTCTTTATAATCTTTCTTATTGGCTGAGCGTGTATTAACCTCCGGATCCGGAATATATTTCCCTTTTGGATTATTTACTTCATTCACTTGCGATTTAGTCACTTTGTAGGCTACCCAGGAAGGTTGTAAATAGCTGGAATTATAGGAAAGAGAAAAACCATTATGATGAATAGTTTGCTCTCGATCCCTGTTCAGGGGCAATAAAACATCAGCTTTTTGTGCATGGATCGATGCAGAGATGTACATCAGACCAACCAATAGTATAATTATCCTCGTTTTCATTTTACCAGCAATTGTTAAAAAAATGAATTATAAACTAAATATATTAAAACATTGACAGTATTCAAAGGGAAGATTTTGAATACGTCAGCTACCATTACGGTTACAATGCTTCTTAACTTTTCTGTAGTTAATTATTATTGTTACTGATTTTGGAAAGTTGAATAGAAAATAGCCTATTTTTGTAGAGCGATTAGTCGGTCAGATGAATGAAAAGAAACATGAAATACTGAAAACAGCACTTGAACTCTTTGTTAATAATGGTTTTTCAGCTACTCCAACAGCAGTTGTCGCACAAAAGGCAAAAGTGGCCAATGGCACATTGTTCCATTATTTCCCAACAAAGGAAAAGTTGATCTGTGCACTTTACATAGAAGTCAAAAATAATTTTATCCTGAGTATTACTGAAAACTATAACAAAGACGCTGAATTTCAGGACAGAATCAGGGCTGTATGGAGTAATATAATACAATGGGCTATTGATGCGCGTGAAGAATACCAATACATCCGCCAGTTTTTAAGTTCTCATTACAGTACGAGCTTAACTCAGGAACAGCTATCCTCACATGATCTCTTTCTCCACAACCTGTTAAACGAGGGATGCAGTAAGAACATTTTTGTGGACCTGCCTGTTGATTTATTGGTGCAGATAAGTATGTCCCAGGTATACGGATTAATCGAATATATCTATCTTCACCCTGATTTTTTAAAGAATCCGGTAGCCATGAACCGGGCATTTGAAAGTTACTGGAAGAGTTTGACCAGGTAATATTTTCAGATGAAATATTATGACTATAAATTATGCCGGATGAAATAATTATCTTAATTAATCATATGGTTGGTTTAAAAAAAAGAAGTTGATATGCGAGCAGGGTTTCCTTTCTTTTTCTTCATTATTTTAAGTATACTATTAATACTAGATCTGTATGCTTTCAGAGGCATAAGGCTGCTTATAAATACCATGCAGCCCTGGGCCCGGACAATCATAAACAGCTTGTATTGGGCCATACCCCTCATAATTATTGTAATAACCATTTATATCGGATTTCATCTTCGCGAGTCAGTTACCACAAGAAGTCATAAGCTACTGTATTTTATGATGGGTCTGATGGTAGCTGTATATATTCCGAAAATTGTTTTTATCGTCTTTCAGTTGAGTACCGATATACTTAGAATTACTGGCCATGTCATACACCTGTTTCATCCGCGTGAGAATATTTCGTCTATTGTCTCGTCACTCACAGGAGCTTTATTCTTTACCAAGATAGGAATCGTTGTAGCCATCATACCATTTATATCAATAATTCATGGCATTACATGGGGCAGATTTAATTACAAGGTTAAGAATATCAAGTTAGAATTTAATAATTTACCGCCAGCCTTTAATGGTTTTAAAATCCTTCAGCTATCCGATTGGCATATAGGAAGTTTTCTTGGTCAGGAGGATAAAGTGAAAGAATCGGTGGAACTTATTACCGGGCAACAGGCAGATATGATCGTATTCACAGGAGATTTTGTAAATAATGTTGCGGATGAACTTGAACCATTTGTACCAATGCTTAGAGAGATTCATGCTCCATATGGGAAATTCTCTGTGCTTGGAAATCATGATTATGGCGAATATGTCCCCTGGGAGAATGAAGAAGCTCATTCCAGAAATATGAATAAACTGTTTCAATTGGAAGAGAATGCCGGATTCACTTTACTTAAAAATGAGTCGGTTGTAATCAGCAAAGGTGCCGATAGTATTGGCCTATGCGGAGTAGAGAATTGGGGAATACATCCTTTTCCACAGTATGGTCAACTTTCGGTTGCGCTTCAGGAAATTAACAATTTGTCTTTTAAAGTACTCTTATCACACGATCCCTCTCATTGGGATGCAGAGGTTTTAAAATCAACAGATATAGGTCTTACCCTGTCTGGGCATACACATGGATTTCAATTTGGTATAAATATCCCGGGTTTTAAATGGAGTCCTGTTCAATATAAGTATCCACGCTGGAGTGGTTTATATCAGGAAGGTAATCAGTATTTGTATGTGAATGTGGGTATAGGATATATAGCCTTTCCCGGGCGTGTTGGTTTCATGCCTGAAATAACAATTTTCGAACTTGTCCGCAAAGAATGAGATAAACTAGTGCCTGATCGCCGGAACTATTTGTTAAGGTTAGCGTAAAAGTGTAAAATTTGTGACCAATGTTGCTTCCATCGGGCAAAGTAAGTTTTTCTCTTCTTTTATTTCTTATTGTTGCAACAATTACCTGTTATGCACAAAATGATTCACAACGGGGAGTTTTATCTATCGATACAAGGAAATCATATAAATCTGATGACTATCGTATTGACAAGTTCCGTGTCCCTCTCAGTAAAAGGATTGATCAAAAAATAAGTAAGATCTCAGCTTCAAATCGTTTGAAGAAAGAAACCAGGGCGAAGAAGAAAGCTGAAGCACAACTGATAAGGATAGCGGAAAAAAATAGCCGAAAAACTACCCATGAAAACCGGCGATTATTACGACAGCAGGAGCGTGAAAGTATTCAACAGGCCAGAATTAATGCCAGAGAATCTAAAAAAATAGCGCGTGATAATCGGCTTACAATGATGCGAATTACAGACAAGAGTGAATTGGAAAATGAAAGTCGTGAGATCAGCAATTATAATGAGAAACAGGAGCGTATAAAACAGAAGGAACAAAACGAGCAGCAACGCGAGTTCGGCCGCCAGAGCAGTGAGGTACAAAAATACAACCAGGAGGTACTGGAGCAACAGCGGAAAGAGCGTGAACAGCTGGTGAATGCCTCGTCGAGGTATAACCGTAAGATCGACAGGCTGTATGCCAGGGAGGATGCACGCCTGGCAAGGGAGCATGAGAAGCTGCTGAGAGAGCAGGAGAAACAGAGCCGGGCGATAGCGCGGTACAACGAAGAGCAGAAGGAGTTGCAGGAGAAGGAACAAAACGAGCAGCAACGCGAGTTCGGCCGCCAGAGCAGTGAGGTACA
>CAZWIU010000071.1:21489-21821 GCA_964634105.1 uncultured Bacteroidales bacterium
AAAATACAACCAGGAGGTACTGGAGCAACAGCGGAAAGAGCGTGAAGAATTTATGAATAATGAATCAGACTATAATAAGCAGATACAATCGCAGAATGAAAAACAGCGTCGGGTTTATGAAAAGGAATTACAGCGTAAGTTCGAACAATATAAAAAGGAAAGTCAACGGATTGAAAAATATAATCAGAAGGTTTTAAATTCCCGCGAAAAAGCAATATATGCTTCAATCAAAGAAAAAGAGAAATACAACAAAAAAATTGATCGTTATAATAAAAAAATGTATCCGCTCTACCAAATAGGTCATATACCTGATTTGGGCCATTGATACAATT
>CAZWIU010000072.1:0-11564 GCA_964634105.1 uncultured Bacteroidales bacterium
TGTAATACAAACATTTAACTACTTTGAAATAAAAAATCAGCAAACCCTAATATAGGTATTTTAAACATTACATGAAGATTGGTTAGAAAAGAGTGGATCTAGCATGATTACGTCCATAACCTCTATCGGTAAACTTCCCATATAAATCTATAACGTAACGAGGAAGTTGTCTCATGGCATTCTTTAAACCTCAACAGCCCTTCGTTTGGTATCCCTGATTTACTCGATATACCAAGATCGAGGTATTTATATCCCATTGCTTTATAATAGCTCAACAGGTTCAATACTAAGAAATCCATTGCCCTTAAAGGCCGGCCCATTTCATGATCACCCCAGAATACTGCGTAACAAATTTCCGAATGATTTCTGTAGAGAATTGCTGAAGCAACAATACTTCCATCTCTCGTGCTCACCTTGAAAAAATCTACAGGCCATAATTTACATATCTCCAAAACATCCTCGTAAGTCATAAAGATAGGGCGATCGTATCGTTCCCTGTTCGAACGAATTAGATTGTAAATCTCCCTTTTATCATTTTCAAGGGAAGCCAATTCAAAAGTAAGTCCGCTTCTGACAGCCAGATGGTAATTACACCTTGTTTTTTTGTTTGTATAGGTGCCATTAAATTCCTGCAGGTTCACCCAACAGGTTATATCGGGCACCATAAAGGTGAAACCATTCCGGACTAATGAATTAACAGCCTTGGCATTGAATGTAGGATGATAAATATCAGGAGGTAATGTAATTTCTATACCAGCTAATTTCCGGGAGAGGATATAGTTTTGCAATGCGATCAGGAAAGTATCAACTTCACTTACAAATACATTTTCGTTTCGAAAGTGAAATCCTCCAAAAGGAGCTGAAAAGTGTGATTTAAGAATATTGTTTTTTATGCCTGCTATAAGTCCGATAGCCGGTTTATTGGTATCTCTGACCAATCGAATAACTTTTTCTGTTTTAGATTCATTGATTTCAATAAAGGAATCGGTGATAAAAGGATTGAAGTTTGTTGGAAATAGACTTTTGTATTTATCGGAATCAACTTCAAACAACATGAGATCCATGATTTATTTCTTATGAGACTTAAATTCATTATACTCGCGTATATAATCTTTCTCGCTATACTTTTCAGAGGCCAGGACCAAACAAATTGCCCCAGATGAAAAATTTAATAATTCACGCCAGATCCCGGGGACGATATGCAACCCGATATAAGGTCTATCGAGGTGAATAATTTTTTTATTTACCCCATCATCAAGCAACACGTCAAAAGCTCCGCTAACGGCAACAATAAATTGCTGCAGTACTATATGCGCGTGACCACCACGATCTTCTCCGCCAGGCACGTCGTAGAGATAATAAACCCGTTTAACCTCAAAGGGTATATTCACATTGTTTTCGAGTGCAGTAAGATTTCCGGCGCGATTATGAATTTTCGGCAAATGAATTATGCTGCAATTATATACGGTGCTGTTCATCGGCAAGGTATGTTAAGTAATCCTGAAAGTCCCTGATATAATCCGATTCGCTGAAATTGGTTGATGAAAGGACCATCACAACCGCGTTTGTACTGAAATTATCCATATGGCGCCAAAGGCCGTTTGGGATATACAAACCAAAATAAGATCTGTTAAGATTGTGTCTGATTTCTGTCGTACCATTGTTAATAATCACGTCAAAACTACCTGAAAGTGCTACGACAAATTCTTGTTGTGTTTTAAAAGCATGTCCACCACGGACTTCACCACCAGGTACATCATATATCCAATAGACCCGTCTGATTTTAAAGGGAATATGATTTTCTTCCTCAATAAATGTCAGATTTCCACGTGCATCTTCGTTCTTAGGAAGGTTGATGAGACGGGGTTCAGAAGAGGATTTTTTCATAAATCAGGAAATTATCAGTACTTCCATAAAACAGTCCATCGAGAGCCACAGATGAATATCAACGAGAGAATATTCTGATAAGTTACAAAATCGGGGTCTTCAATAACAGAAATTTATATTTTAAACCAGCTTCGTTTTTTACTCTCGTAGCCATAACCATATCCATACTGATCGTGAAATACTTTATTATCATTAAGCACAACGCATACATTGCTGATGTTTTTCTGTTTAAGGTCATTCATCACAAAATGAAAAACTTTTTTCAGGGTATAATTATACCGGGCAACAATGATTTTTATATTGGCATATTCCATCAGTAAATATGCATCGGATACCTGAGCAAGGGGTGCTGAGTCGATAATGATAATATCATAGCGATCCTTTAATTGATCAATCATCTCACCAATACCATCGGATGACATCATTTCAACAGGATTTGGAGGGATCGGTCCCGACGGAATATAATCAAGTTTATTATGTGGTGATTGCAGAATAATCTCATGGAGATCCACTTTATCCATAAAAAAAGAACTCAATCCGATAGGGGATATTTCTTTTTCGATGAAATAACTTGTTGGCTTTCTGAGATCGAAATCAATCAGTAATGTTTTTCGTCCTAACTGCGCATAACTCATTGCTAAATTCCAGGCATTAAATGATTTTCCTTCACCCTCCATGCTGGAACTGACCATGATTACTTTACGCCCTATATCTTTGAATTTATATTCAATATTGGTTCGAAGAGTACGATATGCTTCAGCAATACCTGAAGTAGGATATTCAAATACAACATTGTTCGATTTTTTTCTTGTATGGGGGATCTTCCCTAGCAGTGGTGCATCAGTCAAATGACTGATCTTTTCCTGGTATTCTATTTTTTCACTCATAAAACTTGTGAAAAACAAAAAACCAAAGGGTACCAATACACCCAATGCAATAGCAAATAAATAATTTTTACGTGCATTAGGTGAGAGCACAGAAACGAAATGTGCCGGTTCAACAATAATATTATCAGGGAGGTTTGAGGCTTGCGAAATTTTAGCTTCAGCCCTCTTTTCCAACAAATAGTTGTAGATAGCATCATTGAGCCGGTAATTCCTTTCAATACCTCCAAGTTGACGTTGGGTTACAGGTACCCTGCTAATTTCGGCTTTTATTCTGTTTATTCTTTTATTCATTTCATCAATTGAAATATCCGTTTTTTTACGGACTGCTGAAATGTTTTCCGAGATTGCCTTTTTTGTATTTTCAATTTGTATCTGGAGTCGCTGAACCAGCGGATTTTTTTCCTGACGATTCTGAATCAGGCTAGATCGTTGAGCCTGTGCTGATATAAGCTCTGTGACAAGACTATTCAGCATTTCGTCCTGAACACCCATGGATGAAGGCACCATCATATTAGAAAAATCATTATTGTCGGCGATATAATCAGCCAGGTAGTCGTAATAACGTTTTGTAGACACCAGCTCTGCCAACTGATTTTGAAGATCCATATACTGCTCCGACATACTGGAAGCCTGCCCCGAAACATCCAGCAATTGTCTGGAAGAACGGAAGCGTTGAAGGTTATCTTCAGTCTGGCTCAGGGAATCGGAAATTTCACCGAGCTGTCTTTCAATATAATTAATGGTAACATTGGCGATATGATTTTTTCGATTCACATTCTGCTCTGAATATACATCCATCAACTCATTGACAATATCAATTCCTTTTCTGATGGAAGTTGTTTTTAAGCCGATCTCAATGATGGTAGCCTCCCTTGCCAGTTCAGTAAATTCCATCTGTCCTTTAATTACCCCGGTCATATCAGCAACCGTAGAAAATTCAAAACAGTATATAAACTCATCTTTATAATAGGTCCGGACCGTGCTGTCGCTTTTCACAATGAAGGCAAGGTCAGGTGTTTCAATAAGATCGCCGAATGTTGCCTTTTTTTCAAAAGACCAATTATTCTTTTCGTAGCCATTCTGGCCGGAGGTCAGGTTGGTAAATAATACACGATCTCCCTGAGCCTTAATAGTATAATTCTTACCGTCCTGTATAGAAACCATGAATCGCACATTCGTAGGTTGCACATGACCCGGGAGTGTGAGTACCCGTATCGGCATCATCCTGTATGCATCGGTATAACGCAATCCTTCCTTTAAATAATAGTTGATAGTCAGATCGAGATTTTTAACGGTTTGTTCAATAACAGGTGTGGACTGCAACATATAGAGTTCATTCTGAAAACTTCTGTTCATTCCAAACATTTCGTTATTAATAAATTCTTCGGCACTCTGACTACTGGAGCGGTTTTCTTCAAGAATCATCAGAGATGCACCAATTTTGTACACAGGCGTAACATAATGTGTATAAATGAAAGCAATTATTAGTGTAATGGCTATGCTCAGTATATAAACTTTATAATGTCTCGTAAAAAGACTTACAATCCTTACCAGATCAGAATTATCCTGAGGAGTTATATTAAGCTGCGGTTGTGCCATATAGAAGTTGGTTAAATCTGTTAATTTGTTTGAATAAAAGTATAAATTACAATAGCTGTTGTAATAGTAGAAAAGATAATGGTGAATGGAAATTCAGCCATTCCCCAGACTCTTTTTCGTAAGGGGCTGACGTATATTAAATCGTTAGGTTGTACAAAATAATAAGGAGAGGAGACGATATCGAGCTGTGTGAGGTCGATGTTTATTTTGGTATTTAATCCGTCTATATTTCGAATCACAGTTACCTTTCTACGATTTCCATACTCTGTAATATCTCCGGCAAGACCAATCGCATTAAAGATGGTAAGTTTGTCCTGCGAATAAACGAAATGTCCCGGGTTCCTGACTTCTCCCAACACAGAGACATACTGATTGACTAGCTTAACAGTTACTGTGGGAAGACTTAAAATATTAGTCACGGAATCCTTTATTATATAACTCACTTCTTCGGGAGTTTTACCATTAACATTGATTTTACCTATAATTGGCAATTCGATATTTCCTTCCTTATCGACCATAAAGGAATTCATATATGCGCCATAAGGATCCAACGTTTGTGGTGTTGCAGACTGGGCAAAAACATTTGAGGCTGCATCGTCAAGACTACTTATTTGAATATATAATGCATCGTTGGGTTTTAATCGATATTCCGGAAAACTTGCTTCTTTATAGGCGGTTTCAGCATTCTTCTTAGTATGCACGTATTCCAGGTTACGCTGGGTTATACAGGAAGACAGAAAAAAACTTACGATTACGCATGCAAGAAGAACTCTCACAGGAGATTTAACGTAACTCATATTTCTTTTCCCCTTTTTCATAGTAATTTTTTTTTGCTAATAAACACTTTAGAATTTGTTGATGAATAAGCTGAAGTCAGTATCTAACTTTTATTCATAAACCGTATTTTATTTTCTGTTAAGATATTGAATTGAATAACAAACACAGTACAATTTTTGTTGTTAAGGTATTTTTCTTTTGCATATCTCTTTTTCCCTTACTGATCCTCCGGGAATGCTTCGCCAAGCCAGTCACATAAAGCGATTAGCCTGTTTTGATATTGTATTATGATCCCCCAACACACCGAACCCCGGACAGAGGGTATGTTGTGCAAACCTATATTTCCCTTATTCCAATAATTTCAGGGCATGGACAGGTAAGTTTACAAGCAGTGATTTATTAATTTCTTCAATTCTGATAATCACTCGTTTCTGATTGTTAAAAATTACCAATTCACCGTCAAAACCCTTTAAAATTCCATGCATAATTCTTACTCTATCGCCCTTTTTTAAGTTTATCGGACACTCCTCTAATTCAAATTTATTATCAATAAGGTTTTTTATAGCTTCTATTGTTGACTCTGGCACTTTTACTGCTTTCCCTTCAAAGCTTACATAACGAATAATACCCGGGATGTTGAGTACCCTGTAATAATCATCAACACGGATATGAACAAATATATATGACCGGAAAAGGGGTTCTGTAACCTTCTTCTTCCGATCGCTCCATTGTCTTAATGTTGTATGCAAAGGCAGATAGGCATTGATCCCTTCCTTCTGAAGTTGCGCATAAATACTTTTTTCATGATGAGGCATGGTATAAACTACGTACCAGTATGCTTGCATTTTCGGCTTAACAGTAGGATTATTAAGATTATTTAAAGTAAAGGTGTTGTTCATTGGCATTTGGACAGGTAAACCTCGTTGTGCAAAAGTATAACTATAAACGTAATAAATCTATGCATCGATTTTTGTATTTGATTAAACAGGTAAATTAAGGGTTTAAAGGCTTATTGGAATTGATATCTTGGATTGATTTTTTTACTTTCAAGAAGGATAAACCAATATTATAGAAATCCTTATAAATATATAATCTGATATTAATAACGACTTATCATTTCTCAGTTTAAACACGCAGGAGTATTAAATATCCCATTGTAAGTACAAATAAACAAAGCATACTGATCGACCGCCCGCGATCAGTATGCGTTTTTAACTATACTCCTTGACAAGGGTATTTCATCCTATCTCACAGATGATTACACATGTAAGAGTTACTGTTGAATCAACGTCATTCTTATTGTACCTGTATAACTTCCTGTTTTTAATGTAAGATAATATACACCTAAGGGAAGATTGGAGGCATTCCAGATAAGCCTATAGCTACCGGATTCTATATATTGATTCAGAATTGTCTCAACCTTTTGTCCTGATGAGTTGAATACTTCAATAATCACATGTGAATCTTCAGTGACATTATAGTCTATCCATGTGTAGTCAGCAAATGGATTAGGATAATTCTGATATAGCATACTTCCTTTGTCCGATACAGGCTTCTTATGTTGTGAATCTACTTCGTCAGCTGATTTTGTAGCACCATTTGTTAACACTTCGGCCCAGGCAATGTCTGCATTAGGGAAACCGCCAGGTGAAGATCCCGATACAATTCCCAGACGAGGATTGTTTAGCTCCTGTGCTACTACTCCGACAATAGTCCATTCAAAACCATTTACGGAATAATACGAGGTAAATAGATTTGTGTCCAGATCCCTATCCAACCTTAAATAAAGATTTGAAGTAGCACTCTCTGATACCGAATTTCTTAAACTTGCAGAACCCGCTGCTTCATTTGCGAACGCGATACGGTTATCTCCGTTAAATATGCGGGTAAGCATTACATAATTATCATCATTCTGGTAAGCATATAATCCGGCTTGTTGATAGTACATAATCGGATTAAACGATGCAATCTTAAGCCTTATACTTGTCCAGTCTGACGGTAGATCGTGAAATAGTGAATTTCGGGTATCATTTGCTATAGACCATAAATCTCCAACATCCACAGGTATACGTATAATGCCGGGATGAGCCTGTTGATCATATGAAACCAATGCTCCGGTTCTTTGTTCGGTATCCCGCGGATCCCCATTTGATGTTGTTGCGATAAAGCTCCATCCATGAGCTAAAAGACTATCACGATTAGCATACGTAAAATCATAATGATAGCAACCTTCCGGATATACGGTCAGACTAACATTTACAAGTTGCGGAGAATTGGCCGCGCCGGTTGAGTTAATCGTAATTATTCCATGGTACACCCCAGGTGCCAGACTATCCTGATCTGCAATCACTTCAATAGTATCAGGAGTAACACCATTCTGCGGGTTAAGAGATAACCAAGGAACATTTACAGAACCGCTCCAACTAAGTAAACTTGGTGTAGCATCATTGGTTATATGTAAACTCTGGCTGACAGGTATTTGGTTATTTAATATCCCAACAAAATCGATGTTTGTAGCAGATATTGTTATCAGTGGGCTATTCACTGTCAGATTAACTGTCATAAACTGCGGTGAATTGATTGCCTGGGGCGAAGTGATGGTTACAGTCTTATTGTAATTACCTGCAGCCAGGCCGGAAACATTTACAACAGCCAACATAGTGCCATTTCCAGAACCTGATACAGGGATTATTTCTAACCAGTCTGGCAGGCTGTCACTGATCGCAATTGTCCATGAAACAGAATCAGGTAGATTTGATGTCAGATTAAATGTTTGATTATCAGGATTTGAACCTATTTCAGTCACAAAATTAAGCGTATGAGTACTTAACCGTAACCGTGGAACAGAGTCGTTATAATACTTGATTTCAACTGTTTTGGCAACAGAAGGTTCAAGCCTTATGTTGGTCAGTAAAACAGTATTTCCATTGACAACCTTTGTACGATAGCTATGAGTAACACTATCAATCAAAACATATTGAATATCTCTTCCATCATTAATGTCGATCTGCAAGGTAGCACTATCGTTCACTCCAAATGCGGTTTCGAAGCTTCTGAAAGAAGATGACGGAACAGATAATCTGGATGCTTTAAATGTAATAAGATCCGTATCGGTGCTATAATCCGTCAATATAAATCGATCCCTTTGCATAAGGTATTTAATGACCTCGCCTATTGATGTAACCCAGATTCTGTCCGGATAAGTTGTATGTGCATAACTGACTGCCCCGTCGTCATTATTATGAGCATGTAGTACCAAATTAAACCACTTCTTTTGGATAACTGCACTATCAACAACAGTTTTTAAATCCGCTGGCGGATAAGGGGCATGTTCATGGGAATTATATGATTTTAAATTCATAAAGTTCTGAGGTGTAGCATCTTCCAACTTATTTATGTTATACCCACGGGCACTTAAAAAATATTCAGCAGCAACGGCCTGTTCACGATAATTTGTAAAACCACATGGCCAAACCAGCGTTATCAAATCCTGACAGGGTTGAGGAGTGTTTGCACAGATCCCTGAAATATTTGGTTCGATTTCCTGCATTCTGAGAGTATTATTGTCGAAACTGTTACACAAATGACTTACCAGATGTGATCCCAATTCCATTCCGGAATTATAAAAACTGGTATAGAAGACTGGCGGTGCAGTACCAATGCTGACATAAGTGCCTTTATATCCATTTGAATGCAAAGCCTCAAATCCAGATGAGAGTCCATCGTCTACAGAAACACTCATCGCCCCTTCTTTACCATCTTTCCATGTTGTAGCCGTTACAGGCACATTGGGATTAATGATCAAGGTAACAGGAACAATATAAGGATCAGAACTTACCTGAGTGGATGACAGGGTAATATTTCCATGATATACCCCCGATATCATACCCGTACTGTTTATGCCGACCTTTAAAACACTTTCGGAAATTCCGCTTTCCTGATCAAAAGTTAACCAGGGAACGTCAGCTGTCCGATGCCATAATACACTCCTGCCAATTGTGGTAGAAATGAAAACCGATCGGGTATCACTTGATGGCTGACCTTCAATCGCTTTGAAAACCAGGGAGCCCGGATGTATACTTAATGTATCAATGATCGGCGGCAATGGACGGGTGCTTATTTCGGCCCAGGCAATATCTGCATTGGGATAACCCCCTGGTGCATTATCGCCTCCGACAATTATTGCCAGGCGGGGATTGTTAACCGGTTTGATTACATCTGCAATAAGTGTCCAGACAGAGCCATTCAGCGAATAATATGAGGTTATATTCTCTGTAACAGAATCGCGGTCCAATCGCAAGTAAATGTTGGTTGTGGCATTCTCAGAAACCGATCTGAGATTTAAAGGATTTCCGTTATTCTCCCTGGCAAAGACAATACGATTATTCATATCATATTCCCTGAGAATATTAATATAATTATCATCATCCTGGTATACCATAATACCGGCCTGTTGGTAATTATGCACAGGAGCAAAGGATGAGATCATTAAACGGATGCTTGTCCATCCGGCAGGCAAGTCTTTAAATAACGTATTCCTTGTACTATTATAATCGCCCCATACATCTCCCTGATCGACCGGAATACGTATTAATCCCGGATGATTTAGCTGGTCGTAGGAAATTATTGCACCTGTGGTTTGTTCAGTATTTCGAATACTACCCAATGCTGTTCTTGCATTGAAATCCCAGCCATCTGCCAATAAGCTGTTGCGATCAGCGTAGGTAAAATTATACCGTATACTATCGCTTGCTACTATGGTAATCTGACCTCCAAGATCCTGGGCAGAACACCCGTTGGCATCCGTAACAGATGTCAGGACATAGGTATAGCTCCCCGTGGTAAGCATTCCGGTAGATATACTGGAACCACTGATATAATTTGTTATAGCAGGTTGAGCTACGCCATTCCGTGTATAGTTAATGGTAAAGGGTGAAGTGCCCCCTGTTATTAATGCATGGAACTCAGCAGACGAGTTGTTGAAAATGGTGAGACTGTCGTGAAGCTGGGTCAGCATGATCCCTGGCAATACAGTTATCAGTACTGTATTACTATACACTGGATCTAACCCGCCACTGTTTACTCTGCGTCGATAGTAAGTATTTGTTGTCAGGGCAGGAGGAGCATATTCTGCATGGGTTGCCCCCGAAATATCCGACCAGCTTACATTATCAGGAGAACTTTGCCACTGGTAACTGTATATTCTTGTTCCTCCTGAAGGAGGCATTAATTGTGTTAATGATTCAGGTACAGTGTTGTAACATATGGTCTGAGGCGTTCCGATAGAACCCGGTGTAAGTTCAGATACTGCAAAAACCACATCTCTGAAATAACAATTACCATTTGAATAGATCGGAACAGACCCCGCTGCCGAATATACGCCTCTCACGTATCGCAAATAATTTCCATGTGCTGTATAACTGAAGTTTGAGGTTGACACAAAATACCGGTCAGTACTATTGGATATACTTATTATATATCTTCCATTAGCCTGCACACTAATAGGTGTCGAAAATACATATTCACGCCAACCTCGAACACCGGACGAAAAATTCCATGTATAGGGTCCCGCCACTAAAATATAGGAGGATCCATTATATGCCCAAACCCTCACTGCATGGTCACCTCCTTCACTCAAATGACTGTACAAACGGGCCTTGGTAATGAACCCGTCAGATAAAGTCTGAAATTCTGTGCCTAATTCATATAATGCTCCGCTTGAATAAGATGCCGGAATCTCTGTTCTGAATATAGAATCAACAGGAATTTGTAAATACTGTACTACGGTTACATTGATTGAGGTTCCAAGATCCTGGGCAGAACAACCCGCAGCATCCGTTACCGAGGTCAGCGCATACGTATAACTGCCTGTAGTGAGTGTCCCCGTTGAAATATTTGTACCGCTGATATAGTTTGTTACAGGAGCCTGGGCCACTCCATTGCACGTGTAATGGATGGTGTAGGGCGAAGTACCGCCGGCTATCGTAACATAGAAATTAGCGGATGTATTATTATCGATGATAATATTATCATGCAACTGGGCTAATGTAACCGGGGAAGATACTGTTATAAGAACACTATTACTGTAGGCCGGATCCAGTCCGCCGCTGGTCACTGCACGCCGGTAATAGGTGTTCGCTGTCAGGGCAGGAGGAGCATATTCTGCATGGGTTGCCCCCGAAATATCCGTCCAGGTAGTATTATCCGGCGAGCTTTGCCACTGGTAACTGTATATGCCCGTCCCCCCAAAAGGAGTCGTTAATTGCGTCAATGCGGCAGGAACAGTATTATAACAAATAGTCTGCGCTGCTCCAATACTGCCTGCTGTAAGTGTATCAGTATCTGATATCGAAAATACAACATCTCTGAAATAACAATTACCATTTGAATAGATCGGAACAGACCCCGCTGCCG
>CAZWIU010000072.1:11664-21807 GCA_964634105.1 uncultured Bacteroidales bacterium
CCCCGAAATATCCGTCCAGGTAGTATTATCCGGCGAGCTTTGCCACTGGTAACTGCATATGCCCGTCCCCCCTGTGGGAGAGGATAGTTCATACAACGCTGCCGGTGCTGTGTTATAACATATTTGCTGGTCAGCACCTATAGCACCGGGCATTAATGAATCGGTCTGCGCATATCCTAACTGGCAGCAGCTTATTAAAATAATTAATGAGTACAGATATTTCATATTTTTTTTGTTTGGGCTTATGTACATTAAATTACTAATCGATCATCCAAATCAACTTTTGCATAAGTATAATATCGTTCTAATGTGTATACTGAATCCAATGCTATTCTCAAATTTCAACTTTGAAAAGTATCATTGGCCCTTAAAAGCAATTATGCTTTACTCTCTTCCCTTCTATTGTCAAAAGGAAATCTCCAGCCTGCGGTTACGGTTTTTTCTATCCCTTTCAATTTCGTTTGATACTAACACTTAAAAAATGAATCGCTGCTGTAACAATTCATGAGTATTTTTACAAACCCCGTATTCTAAATAAGATAATATTAAGAAAAGATTTGAAGAAATACTTTATATTGGTAATATAGGGATGGATTGTCATTTCTCTGAAGTAAATTCTTTCTGCTTCAACATTCTGGAATTGATCGGGCATGAGCAATGCAACATAGGGAGGTATACATCCTGGCTTATGTTTTATTCGTTCACGTTGCATATCTTCCGGGAATTCATTAAAACGCGACTGACTCAGCGGCCTTACCCCTACAAGATTCATCTCTCCTTTTAAAACATTGATCAGCTGGGGTAACTCGTCGATCCACAATTTCCTCAATAGTTTTCCCCATCGTGCCATCCTGAAATCATTCGCCGGTTTCCCTCCCTCATTGTATCCGTTCAACTTAATAACATAATCCTGCAGGTATTCAGAATAGGGATGCATTGTGCGAAATTTGTATATCTTAATCATTTTGCCATCCTTTCCAATCCTGTTTAGCCTAACCAGAGCATGATAGGTGGGTGCAGGATCCTTGGATGGTTCCTTTGTCTTAATAACGACAAAATACATCAGATTGTTGATTATCGTATGCTCAACTATTTCAAATCCGTTGTATACAAGTCTTCCAAGAATTTCTGCTTTTGACCGTGGATGCACCCAATCGCTAGAAAAGAACCTGTAGATCTTATTAAAAGGTCTTAATTTGGGCAATACCCTGTT
The DNA here is from genome assembly GCA_964634105.1 of uncultured Bacteroidales bacterium. GTDB lineage: Bacteria > Bacteroidota > Bacteroidia > Bacteroidales > UBA10428 > UBA10428. The sequence continues at coordinate 12,878 of CAZWIU010000072.1, forward strand.
CACGATAAAATCCATAAGCCAGACCACCTGCCCGACATGTTTGCCATACCGGTTAAAGAAACTGGTCTTCCGTTCTGCATACGTTTCAACCCTTCCGATATAGATACCTCCATCGGGCAACAGGGTATTAACAGAAGCAAAATGTTGGTTCAAGTACTTGATCTCATTAAGAAGCTTAAAATTTATGATGGCTTGAACCCTGTTGAAATCAACACTATCAAGGTATGATTTGTCGTTTGTGGAAAATATTATACTCCCGAAGTTTTTTCTCAGATCCAAATGATCTGAAACAAATTCGAGAACCTCCTGACAAGACTCGTTAAAAATAGCTTTCTGAAGTTCATTTGTACTGCCGAGTTTCATCCTGAAATCGTCAGCACTTTTCTTTTTATTTCCTATCCAGGGAAACCATAATTTCCTACTCTCAGGCAAATTATGCACAGATTCAATATATCCTATCATCCTAACGGCGGTTTAGGTTCAGGTTTAAACGTATTAACTATTTATTTTATCCTTATTGTATTACCCAAGCAGATTCATTTATCCTTTTCTGCATCAACGGCAACATTACGCTATGTGTTTCACGAGACGAATATAGAGCATTTGAAATCATATGTCAAGCACAACTTGACAAACAGCATAATTTCTATGACTAAAAAATATATTTCAGACATATAAGTCCTAAATACAAATTTTACCTACAGCCTAAGTGATTCCTGTGTTGATTCTAAAAATAATTATACAGAATCTGATATCATGTTTTTATCAGTAGGCAAATGAAAAAGACCTTTAAAAGAACGTATCGGTTTTTACTTATATGTCAATATATTTTTCATCCTCTAACACACAAGATATGTCTTCTCTTTTAAAATAATGCGTTTTAAATCTTTTTCAACTAAGAAGAACTCCATGTTGATGTGTGTTGCGTTAAGGTTATTTTAACATACCAGCACTGTGAGAATATCTAAAAACAAATCATTCCTTGATTTTATTACGATAACTGGCTATTTTTACCTGCCTGTTCTGAAAATTATGCTAAACCGGATTGCATGCTATCTCAACTAAAATACATCCTCAAATACTATCTCTTTTGGATGGTTTTCTTCTTTATTCTTCGAATTACTTTTTTGCTTTATTACTTTAAAAAATCATTCCCATTAATTTATTTATGGGACGATATTGCTTATCATGGTTTCAGACTTGATCTGTCGGCAAGCGGTTATATCATATTATTGCCAATGCTTGTTATTATCATCAGTATCTTTCTGCCCGGGCGATGGGCTTCTATAAGCATTCGTGGTTATTCATGGATTGTGGGAGGTTTTATTATTCTTATAGCAACTGCCGATCTGATTTCATATGGCGATTGGGGATTCAGGATGGATGCAACCCCTTTCTTTTACTTATCAAAACCCAGAGCCGCAGCTGCTTCTGCATCGCCTCTCTCCATTATTCTTCATGCTATGCTTGCAGCGCTAATTTTAACAGTCATTTTTTTAATATACAGGTGCTTCTTCCGGAACGATACAACATTCGAAAATAAAAAGCCCCTATACACTTTGCCTGCATTGATGATTATTACCGGATGCTTTTTCCTTCCAATACGCGGCGGGATAGGTACTGCGCCCATAAATATCGGTTCCGCTTATTTTAGTGATATCGCTTTTGTGAACCATGCCAGCATAAACTTATTATGGAATATGGGATATTCTATAACAAACCTGGAAACTGTCAGTAATCCGTATAAGTTCACGGATAACGAAACAGCCTCCAGACTAACAACTGAATTTACAGATTCCGATTCTGCATTTGCCGATATTATTTCCATTGATCGTCCCAATATTGTGCTCATCATCCTGGAAAGTTTTACAGCAAATGCCACCGGGTGCCTCGATGGCCTTATCCATGTTACTCCTAACCTTGACCGCATAGCTGAAAAAGGAATATTATTTACAAATTTCTACGCAAGCGGGAATCGCACTGACAAGGGAATGGTGGCAATTCTGAGCGGATACCCGTCGCAGCCTACTACTTCTATTATCAAGTTCCCGCACAAAACCCAATCGCTGCCTGCATTGCCCCGCCTGTTAAGACAGCATGGCTATGCAACCAGTTTTTATTATGGTGGAGATATTGAATTTGCCAATTACAAATCCTATTTAATAAATGCAGGCTTTGACAAATTGATTGCACTGGCTGATTTTCCATCATCTGAAAGAATTTGTAACTGGGGTGTTCCCGATCAATTCCTCTTTAACAGGGTATACGATGATATAAAAAAAAGTCAGGAGCCATACCTGATAACTTTATTCACGCTGAGCAGTCACCCTCCTTTCGATGTACCCATGGAACCTTACCTTAAAGGCAATGACCCGGAGACTAAGTTTTGCAATTCGGTGTATTATACCGATAAGTACCTGGGAGCATTTATTGACAGCCTGGAACAACATCAACTGCTGAAAAATACACTGGTAATTATAACAGCTGACCACGGATCAACATGGCCTGGAAATTATGGCAACACAGTTCCAGAAAAATATCATATACCAATGATCTGGTATGGAGGTGCATTATCCATATCAGATACTACTATCAGCGCTATTAGCAACCAGACAGACATTGCCTCTACCCTGCTGCCTCAGCTAGGTATTGAAAGCAGAGATTTCATATTCGGAAAAAATATTTTTGCTAAACAATTTTCGAACAGAACACTCTACATGTTCAATAATGGTTTTGGATATGTGTCCGATTCACTGATATTCTATTATGAAAGAGATCCCAACAAATATTTAGTAGTGAAAGGAAAGATGGATAGCACAGCATTAAGAAATAGCAAAGCGTATCTGCAAATGCTATACGAAGATTTACTTGACCGGTAAAAGATGCTTCATCTGACCAGGAATAAATTAAATATAAGGAATAGCATACCCGATAGCAATATAGTAACCGGTAATGTTACCAACCAAGCAATCACAATATTCAGGATCGTTTTTCCCTGCAGATTTTCTAAACCTCCTCCCGAAACCATTGCCCCTGCCACTCCGGAAGAAAGTACATGGGTCGTACTGACAGGTAAACCAAATAAGCTTGAAAGTCCAATAGTACTAGCCGCCATTAAATTTGCAACTGCACCTTGTGCATAGGAAAGATGTGTTCTCCCGATTTTTTCTCCGATGGTAATAACAATTCTTTTCCATCCGATCATGGTTCCCATACCCAGCGATATTGAGATCATGAGTATAACCCACCATGGAGCATATTCGGTATAACTCCTTGCTTCTGCAATTTCAGTCAAAAGCATAGTTCGCTCTCCATCCGAGATTCCTTTAATCAAATACAAAGGCTGATCATCCAGCATCTTTTTGATCGATTTGGTTGCCAGCAATAACTCTTTCCGCACCTTAAAATTATCGGAATGACCATCTTCATTAAATGATACCCTGCCTGCCAGGGATGTTTTAATTGTATCCAGTCTGCTTTTAACAATGTTCAGTTCATACAGTGTATTCGGATCTGGTGAACTCATGTTTGCTACCAGGGAATCTATTTGCTCTACGTTCTGAGTCAATTGCGCAGGATTGCGTTTCACATCCATGGCAAAATAAGCAGGTACAAATGCGATCAGGATCATCATTACCAGTCCTACTCCTTTTTGTCCGTCGTTAGAACCGTGGGTGAAACTAACACTGGTACATGTGACAATTAAGAATAATCTTACCCAGAAAGGAGGAGGCTTCTTTTTCGGCGGTTCTTTATAAAGCGTTTTGTTTCGAATAACCCTCTTCAATATAATCATCAATAACAGGGCTGTAAAGAAACCGATGACGGGTGAAATCAGTAATGAAAGTCCGATATCATAGATTTTCGCCCAGTTAAGAGCAACAGAACTGCTTCCGGGCAACAGCATATAAGCCAATCCTACTCCGAAAATTGATCCTATCAGGGTATGTGAACTTGAACAAGGTATTCCGAAATACCATGTTCCCAGGTTCCAGATAATAGCTGTAAGTAGTAAAGAAGCAATCATCGATAATCCATGATAGATGTTTTTGTCGACGAGGGCCTCCACAGGAAGAATATTAATAATACCTATCGCAACAGCAATTCCGCCAACGTTTACACCAATAAAGTTAAAAATAGCAGACCATATTACAGCTACTCCTGGTTTGAGTGAGTTTGTGTAAATCACAGAAGCAACAGCGTTTGCAGTATCATGAAATCCGTTAATCAGCTCAAAGATGCATGCGGTAGTAAGACACAGTATGAGAAGTATTGTTAACTCTGTTGAAAGTCCAAACATGAAAAATATTTTCCGTAAAAGTAACAAAGTCTATCAGAGTGAGAATTTATCATACCTTATTATTTTTCATTTGATTTTAACCAAGTTATTGTTGATTTTGTTGAAATTATTTCCTGCATTTTAATTATGCCCAGTGATTAAATAATACTTTTGTAACAGCATGTTTCATCGTAGTGTAAAATCATGATATCATGGAAATTGATGCTATCATCCGAAAGAAAATAAAGCTGAAAAAAAAGCTCATTGTGCTTCGTGATATTATCCTCGTAATGCTTGGGATACTATTCATTTTACTGGCCTTTGTATATAACATGGATCTTAATGGTGCAATAGGCAGCGGGATGGCAAACCTGAGATATGGTTTATTTTCCTGTGCACTTATTCTTGCCGGTACAGCCCTTATTATCAGCGTTTATATGGGCAAGAACAGGACTTCCATTAAAGTGTTTCAATCAAAATCACGCGGATCAAAAAAATAGGGCCTGTTGCTGCAATTGAGTTTTTTTCACCTATTTATTATACATCATGCAGTTAATTTTATCAATAATAGTCGACGATTTTATATATTGTATAGTTCACAGAGTTGGTATCAATTAAACATATAGTCTGCAATTAAAAATGATCAATTCAACTGTTTTACCAGAATGATGCAACTCCTGAACTGGCTATGTATTGTTTTGTTTTATCTTCTTTCCCTGTTACCCTTAACTATATTATATATTCTTTCTGACCTTTCCTATTTAATTCTGTTCTATCTCGTAGGTTACAGGAAAAATATTGTAATGAATAACCTGAAAAGCTCATTCCCTGATAAGAAAGCCAAAGAATTACAACATGTACAAAAGGGTTTTTATAAACATTTCTGTGATTTGGTCTTTGAATCTGTCAAAAACTTAACAATCAGCAAAAGAGCCATTAGTAAGAGGCTTATCATTAAAAATCCTGATCTGGTTCAGACATACTATTCACAACAAAAAAGCATTCTGCTTTATTTAGGTCACTATGGTAACTGGGAATGGTTAGCTGCTTTGGCATTCATGGTTCCTCATCAGATGGTGGCTTTTTATCAGCCTCTTTCAAATAAACTGTTCGATAAACTTATAAAAAAATCAAGAGAACGTTTTGGTCTTATTGCCGTCAGATCGAGCCAGGGATATAAAGCACTGGTCGAATTTTCGAAGCAACATACCTTAACCTTTACCCTGGCCCTTGGAGATCAGAGTCCTCCGGCACAAAGCGACAAGCACTGGGTGACCTTTTTAAACCAGGAAACCGCCTTTCTGACAGGAGTAGACAGAATTGCAAAAAAGATGAAGATGGTAGTTCTGTTTCCACACATGAAAAAAATTTCCAGGGGGAATTACGAGATTGAATTCGAAGTAATTCAGGAACCTACTGAAGATACACAATCTACCCTGATCATTGAAAATTATGCAAAACGTCTTGAATCGGCGATTATTCAAAATCCTGCTCCCTGGCTATGGTCACACAGAAGATGGAAGCTGAAAAAGGAAACTAGTTGAAAGCCTGTTTATCTGTGCATCGTATAAATTCAAACATAGTTTATAAAAAACATTCCGTAGCCAGGTAAATTCTAGCATCTTAATTTTCAGTATTGTTCTTCATAACTTTTTAAATAAAAAAGGATATTTTTTTATAGCCTTCTGACGACAAATTATCAATAGGAACATTATCTTTGAACTACCCTTTTTAACGTATTACTTCCTTTTATTATATTGATTCAATGCAAAATATTCCTTGCCTGTCAAGGACTCTGTTGAATCATATATTTCATTTTATCAAGTATTGACCGATATTGTTTATTGGCACGAATTCAACTAAATGTTTTACACAATCAAATACTCCTGATATGAACGGCAGAACACTACGCACTATGTTATTAATCGGATCGGTAATACTGTATTATACTCAAAGCCGATCGCAGGATTTTCTTCATGCAGAAGGTAGAAACATTATTAACGGAGAAGGCACTGAGGTTATTTTAAGAGGTATGGGATTAGGCGGATGGATGCTTCAGGAAGGATATATGTTAGAGACTTCAGCTTTTGCGAATACACAGCATGAAATCCGTGCTGCTATTCAAGAACTTATCGGACCTGAAAATACAGATACATTCTATAATGCGTGGTTGAGCAATCATGTACAAAAAATCGACATCGATTCGCTTGCTGCGTGGGGTTTTAATTCTGTTCGTCTGCCGATGCATTATAACCTGTTTACACCGCAGGAGCTGCCTGTTGGCGAATATATAAGCAAAGGCTTTGACCTTATCGACAGTTTACTATCGTGGTGTGCGGATAACGAGGTGTATCTGATTCTCGACTTGCATGCCGCTCCGGGTGGACAGGGAGACGATGCGGGTATCTGCGATTACGACCCTTCGCAACCTTCGCTCTGGGAATCGGAAGAAAATAAAGCCCGAACGGCCGATCTTTGGAAAACATTGGCAGCACGATATGCCGATGAAAAATGGATAGGCGGGTATGACCTTATTAACGAACCTAAATGGGATGACCTCCTCACAAACAATAATGCCGACCTGTGGAACCTGCTTATCCGAATTACTGATTCAATACGCACTGTCGATGAAAATCACATGATTATTATAGAAGGCAATATCTGGGCGAATAATTACACCGGCTTTCCGGACCCGTGGGATGACAATATGGTGATCAGTTTCCATAAATACTGGAATCCGAATACTACGGGAGCTATTCAATGGGTGCTTGATATGCGCAACCAATATAATATCCCTGTCTGGTTAGGCGAAACAGGCGAGAACTCGAATACATGGTTCGTAGAACTCATTGAACTGATGGAGCAACATAAAATTGGCTATGCTTTCTGGCCAGAGAAGAAAATCAATTCTGTTGTCGGACCTGCAACTGTCATCAAAACCAGTGAATATCAGCAATTATTGGACTACTGGGGCAGCCCGTCTACTCATCCACGACCTGACACGGTTTTTGCCAAATCGACCTTGATGGAAATAGCCGACAGGTTAAAACTGGAAAATTGTCGCATCAACCGTGATGTGACAGATGCCTTCTCCAGACAGATCAATAATACTGCAACCATGCCATATGCAAGCAACATAATTCCGGGGAAAATATATGCAGTCGACTACGATATGGGGCGCCAGGGGTACGCATATTATGATACAGATTACCAGAATATTTCCAGCAATCAATATAATAAAGGAGGTAAATACCGTAACGATGGTGTCGATATCGAACAAAGCATCGATCCATTAAATGGCATTGGATATAATGTTGGATGGACTGCCCCTGGTGAATGGCTTAAATACACAGTACAGGTCGATTCAACAGCCGGTTATGACCTGATTGTAAGGTATGCAGGTCCCAATAATTCAACCAGGATCAGAGTATTGGCTGACAGTATTGATGTTACCGGTCAAATTGCTATACCTTCAACAAGTGCATGGAATGTATGGAATTCGATTACCATAGAAGATATTATTCTGACAGAAGGCATGCATTCACTGGTACTCCGGTTCGATGAGAGTGCATGCAATTTAAGTTATATCGAGTTTGAGAATCCAAAACCTGTCGCAGAGATAGATTTTAAGGCATTATATGCGGCGACCGACAGTGCGGGGACTCTGGTTATGTTAACGCTGAATAAGGAATGCGATCCGATGGCTGCCATTAATAGTAACGATTTCATTCTTTATATCAATAATGAGATTGCTGATGTTAATGATATTACAATTGATACACGATCAGGCAGGATACTGAAATTCGGTATTAATAAAACCATCCATTTTAACGATGTACTCACTCTTTCCTATTCAGGAACTTCGGTAGCCACCTCTGACGGTCAACCCCTTGAAAGCTTCCAGGATTTGGTGGTGGTTAATAATATGCCTTCGCGATATGAATTGCCATGCAAAATAGAAGCTGAAGAATATTACAGGCAATCGGGCCTGGATTCTGAAACCACAACCGATACCGGAGGCGGACTTAATATGGGATGGACGGATACAGGCGACTACCTTGAGTATCTTGTATATATATCTGAAGCGGGCATGTATGGAGTGAATTTCAGAGTGGCTTCGCAGAGCCAAAGCGGGACAATCCAGTTGCAGCTTATTGATGAAAACACTACTGTGACAACACTAGGATCTTATACATTGCCGGTAACGGGCGGGTGGCAGTCGTGGCAAACAAAATCTGCTAATGTTAGTCTGCCATCAGGATATTATACCTTACGATTGAACGTAATAACCGCAGGATTCAACCTGAACTGGTTAAGCTTTTCCGAACCATCAGGTATTACCTATAAAAATTCACCTGAGATGATGCTCTTTCCCAACCCATGTATGGGTGAAATCTTTATCTGTACCAACAAAATGGTTGAAGAAAATTCAAGTTTTCAAATTGCCGATGCATTGGGTACTATTATAATAAAACAGCATATAAATGCCGAAGAAAAGAACTGTTGCAGAATTGATACAAGTTCCCTGAAGACCGGTTTATATGTGCTGTCGCTGCAACAGGGAAATAGCAGTTCATCGGCCCTTTTTTCCGTCATTAAATAGTTGACCCTTAAATTTGGAATAAAGCATTGTATATTAATAATTTATGTT
>CAZWIU010000073.1:0-21489 GCA_964634105.1 uncultured Bacteroidales bacterium
AAATTTAATTTTTGCTAATAATTTATGCTGAGAAAATCAGCAAACCCTATTTTAGCTTTTGGATTCATTGAAAGAGCGATTTACACACATTTTCGGATGAGGAGCGCACGACTCCGGTTGATTTGCGCACGACTCCAACCCGATAGCCTTTTAAGATTATTTTAGCTGTTGGCTGTCTTCGCTCACCGAGCGCCTGCACCTTAGTCGGTTACGATGCTGGTGCAAAGTTTACTGAAGGTGAGTGGCTGTTGGCGTTTGGCTGTCTTCGCTCACCGAAGTTTTAACGTAGGTGAGTGGGGTTTGGATTCAATGAAAGAGGAAAGTGTTCAAATAAATGTGTCTTCGTCAATGGTGAAGTTATTAACACAAAAAAATAATCACTGGAATTTTGTTACTTAGCCCTGTGTGATCTTTCATCATAATACAAGTTTAACTATTATGCTATATACAAGTGGTTACCATTTCATACTTGGCATTCAATGAATAGAATAGGTAAAATTTCATTGCTTCTTTGGCTGTTCCTCCTAACAGATCTCCATGCATCGTATAAAGTATATTTAGTCCATGGATATGGTGGAGTTGGCCTGGAATTGGGGAAAATCTATAAAGCCATTCAAAATGCCGGGTATGATTGTGAAATCTTCTATTATCCAAGCCTGCTCAAAGAGGTCGATTCAGTCGGAAAGGTCTTATTCAATAAGATCCAACAGGAAAAACGCGATTCGGTCTCCTTTGTAACACACTCCATGGGTGGACTCGTTGTCCGGACGTTATACAATTATCTTAAACCTGGAGTAAAGTTCCCATATATTCACCGGATTGTGATGATAGCTCCTCCCAACAAAGGATCGCCGGTAGCCGATTCGTTGATCCGGTATGACTTAATTAAGTTTCTTGCCGGACCAAATCTTCAGAACCTGACCACAGACACCTTACATGGAGCACCCAAATACCCTGTGCCGACCTGTGAGGTAGGTATAGTTATTGGCAATAAAACAAAGAAGAGATGTTATATGGTACCGTTGCAAGGGGAAAACGACGGAGTTGTTCTTACGAAAGACGCGACATTAGGGACCGAAAAGGACGTTGTTTATGTTGAAGCCACCCACATCCGGTTACTTTTTAAGAACAGAGTAAGCGCCTGTGTTGTGAATTTCCTAAGAAAAGGAACATTCGAATAAGTGTTGGGGATGGATGATGTTGGCATTTTGCGGTTGGCGGTTGGCTTTTAGCTTTTAGCTTTTAGCTTTTAGCTTTTAGCTTTTGGCGATTGGCGATTAGCGTTATGGACTGGAAAAGATAATTTTCACGCAAAATATACAAAGATCTAAGCTAAGCTGCACAAAGTATACAGGGGAAACTGTTGGCTGATATGATGAAAAACAACTTGGGTCGAAAGATCAACTCTGCATAGCTCTGCGGTTTACTCCGCTTGATTTGCGAGAAAAGAATACCATCTGGAATACCATCCGGGACAAATACCCAGGACCTATTACTAATGCCTGTATTTTTAAAAGTACATAAGTTTGTTAACTTTATTGCAGGTTTGACAGAAGTAATAAAAACATATAACATGAACATACCTGAATCCTACTGGCGTTTGCGTACTTATGTATCGATTGCATGTTTATTCTTGGTACTTCTTATCGTTTCATGTAAATCCCTGACGAAAGAAGATGAAAACCTCAGAGAACGTGTTTCAATAAACGATGGCTGGCGATTTATGAAATACGATTCGGCAGCCATGGCCGATCCGCTGATATACGATATCCGGCCGGATATCTCGGGACAGCAGGAAAACAGGGTTGCCAACGCAAAACCTACAGAAGCTTTGGAATTAGAATCAACACAAGAAATATTAAAACCGTGGATCTTACCCACCGGGAATGAATTCATTAACGATCCTGCTAAACGTCATGCTCGTCCCGAAGGGAATCCGGGAGGTAATTTTCCGCTTGTACAAAATGACTTCGACGACAGTTCATGGGAAGTGGTTAATCTGCCACACGACTGGGGTATTAAAGGTCCCTTTCAGGAAGGTTGGGAATCGGAGGTTGGCGGAGGAATGGGACGATTGCCAAGCCATGGTGTTGCCTGGTACCGGAAGAAGATTGATATTCCCGCGTCTGATTCCGGCAAATGCATCTTTCTCGATGTTGACGGCGCCATGTCCTATGCCATGGTGTGGCTGAACGGAAACCTGGTGGGCGGCTGGCCATATGGGTATAATTCATGGCGACTGGATCTGACACCTTATATATTATACGACACTGACAACCAGTTGGCAATTCGTGTCGACAATCCTCCCAACTCTGCGCGCTGGTACCCGGGGGGAGGTATTTACCGAAATGTATGGCTGGTAAAGACAAACCCCGTTCATGTCGGACAATGGGGAACTTATATTACTTCGCATGATATTTCAGCATCGTCAGCGACCCTCGATATTACAGTCACAATCGACAATGATTTAAACTCAGACCAGGTTGTCGACATTATTACGAATGTATATTCCCTCGATGAAAAACTCAACCCGAAGAAAAAGATTGAAGCCGTCCTGCCAATTCTTGGTTTAACAATTGCGGCAGGGAAAAATGCCCGGATCACAGGATCGGTCGATATAAAGAATCCTAAACTATGGGGACCTCCGCCTACACAGAAACCAAATCTGTATACAGCATTAACAACTATCTCTATAAATGGCAAGCCGGTTGACCAATATGAAACCCGTTTTGGTATCCGTTCTGTAACATTCGATCCTGATAAAGGGATTTTCATTAACGGAGAAAGGATACCCATTCAAGGTGTGAACCTACATCACGATCTGGGCGCACTGGGAATTGCTTTTAATACACGCGCTGCAGAACGTCAGCTGGAGATATTACGGGAGATGGGTTGTAACGCCATTCGCACCTCACATAATCCGCCAGCGCCAGAACTACTTGAACTGACCGATCGCATGGGATTTTTAGTAATGGATGAAATTTTCGATGTTTGGGAAAGGAAGAAGACTCCGCTCGATTTTCATTTGATCTTCCCCGACTGGTATGAACAGGATACGCGCGCCTTTATACGCCGCGACAGGAATTGTCCGTCGGTTATTATATGGAGTTTTGGCAACGAGGTGGGTGAACAATATACTGCTGAAGAAGGTGCCGCTGTCGGTAAAAAATTAGTCGATATCATAAAGGAAGAAGATACTACCCGGCCGGTGACATCGGCCATGAATTATGCAGGGCCTGATATGCCCCTTCCAGGAATTTTGGATGTAATAAGCCTGAATTACCAGGGCGAAGGAATTCGGCAGGAACCGGAGTATGAAGGAACGGACCGGATCCGTAAACCTCCGCAATACGATGCTTTTCACACTAAATTTCCTGATAAAGTAATCCTCACCAGTGAATCAGCATCGGCATTCAGCAGCCGTGGTATATACCTGTTCCCGGTTTCGCCGTTATTAAGCGCCCCTGTGCGTGATGGGAAGGGTGGCGATCCTAGTATCAATCAAGTCAGTGCCTATGAACTTCATGCAGTCGATTTTGGTTCGACGGCCGATAAAGTCTTTGGTTCAATTGACCGACATCCGTTCGTAGCCGGTGATTTTGTCTGGACCGGCTGGGATTATCTCGGCGAACCAACACCCTACTATCTGGCCAGAAGTTCCTACTCGGGTATCATCGATCTGGCAGGCTTTAAAAAAGACCGCTTTTATCTGTATCAGTCGCACTGGCGCCCCGACTTCCCCATGGCTCATATTCTGCCACACTGGAACTGGCCGGAACGAAACGGCTTGATCACCCCGGTGCATGTATTCACCTCGGGTGATGAAGCTGAGCTTTTTCTGAACAGGCAATCGCTCGGAAAAAAGAAAAAGAGTGAGTATGAATACCGCTTACGCTGGGACAGCGTGAAATATGCACCAGGAGAGCTTTCGGTAATTACTTATAAAAATGGCAAGTTCTGGGCTGAAGATGCGGTAAAAACAACTGATAAACCATATAGGCTGGTTGTTACAGCAGATCGCACAAGAATATGTGCCGATGGTAAGGACCTTTCGTTCGTTGAAGTGCAGATAGCAGACAAAGACGGACTAGTTGTACCAACAGCAACTAACCGGGTTATGTTCACCATTGAAGGCCCGGGTGAAATTATCGCTACCGATAACGGAGACCCGACGAATATGGAAGCATTCGGTTCGAAAGAGCGTGCTGCATTCAGCGGCCTGGTGCTGGCTGTTATCCGTTCGGTAAAAGGAGAAAAAGGTACGATAAAAGTAACGGCATCATCCGATGGACTATTATATGGTGCCGTGGTAATTAAAAGCAAGTAGATCGCACTTACCCAAGCGAATACTTACATTAAAACAGATAAGACGTGTTCGCAACAAATTCCATTTCCCTACATATTTTTATCGTGATTAATCTGCATTTACGAAGACTTTTGTAAGATGCAGGTATCAGAATACAATCCTTTTCCAGAAATAGGAGAGAAAAAAAATCTATTCATATCTGATCGGCAGCCTGTGCATCGAGATACCAGTCGACCCTGCCGGTTTGAGGGACAATTTTAGCGGCCGGATATTTCTTTGAAGGAGCCTCGTTATTGATAATATGTTTAACGACTTCCTGTTTTTCTGCACCCGTAGCCATAAAGGTTACGCGCTTTGCCATATTGATCACAGTTCCTGTAAGGGTAATCCTCATCTGTCCGTTGTCAGGATGTTTGGAAACAGCACATATTTTAGAGGAATTGATCAGCTCGATCTGGTTTGGGAATATGCTTGCCGTATGTCCGTCTTCACCAACACCCAGAAATATCCAGTCGAAAATTGGCATACCACTCTTGGAGGGGACACATTGGAGAATATGTTTCGAATAACGTTCCGCTTCGGCCTCGGGATCATTTTCGCCATCGATACGGTGTATATTCGCAGCAGGAATATCGATAACGCTGAAGAGGACCTTATTGGCATTTCCAAAATTACTGTCTTCATGATCGGGAGGTACGCAGCGCTCATCACCCCAAAAGAAGTGAATACGTTTCCAGTCTACCTTATTTTTCTTCTCCTTATTAAACTCACTGAGAATCTTGAAAAATAGCATGGGTGTGTTTCCACCCGACAGGGCAACATAAAGATTATTTCGGGTAATAAACTGGTCGTTTGCATAGCGATAAAACTCTTCGGCAAGAGAATCTGCCATAATTGCCGGTTGAGTAAAGATTCGTACCTCAGGCTTCATAGGTGAAAGGGTTATAATTCACAATATATACCGTCGTTTGTCAGGTTTTTACATGGATAACGCCATGTTCTGTTTATACCTTCTATCAGATCGTCCGCTACTTTTGGTCCCCAGGTACCCGCCGGGTAACCGTGAAGCATGCTTTCAGGGTGTTTCTTCCAGTATTGCAGCACCGGATCGATGAACCTCCATGCTTCATTCACAGCATCGCCTCTTGCATAAAGGGTTGCATCGCCATTCATACAATCAAGCAGCAAACGCTGATAAGCTTCCGGCAAAACCTGGTTGTTCAGGCTGGAGTAATGGAAATCCATATTCACATCCTGAACCCTGAAACCAGCCCCCGGAATTTTCATGCCAAATTTAAGCAAAATTCCTTCGTCCGGTTGTATTCTTATCACAAGTTGATTATCGCGATTCAATTTGGCTTCATCAAAACAGAATATCCTGTGAGGGGAAGGTTTAAAATGTATCACCGCTTCTGTAACCCTGGTCGGCAGGCGTTTGCCCGTGCGGATATAGAAAGGAACACCTCCCCATCGCCAGTTTTCAATAAACAGTTTTAAGGCAACATAGGTTTCGGTTCGAGATTCAGGGTTCACACCATTTTCTTCGCGGTAACCTTTAATAAGTTCTCCCCTGAAGGAGGATGAGGTATACTGACCGCGAATAATTTGTGACTCTATTTCCTGCTCATTGTAGATCCTTAATGATTGCATCACCTTCAGGGTTTCGTTCCTGATAGCTGAAGGATTGTTCATAGATGGAGGTTCCATAGCAATAATTGCCGTCAACTGCAGCAAGTGATTCTGAACCATATCCCGAAGCGCCCCCGAACCATCGTAGTAGCCTCCCCTGCCCTCTACACCAATATCCTCGGCCGAAGTTATTTCGACATGATGTATATAATGCTGATTCCACAGTGGCTCGAAAATACCATTCGAGAAACGTGTAACCATAATATTTTGCACGGTTTCCTTTCCAAGATAATGATCGATACGGTATACCTGGTCTTCCTCGAAATACGAAAGTAACATATCATTCAACTTCCTGGCCGAGGCCAGGTCATAGCCAAAAGGTTTTTCAATTATAATCCTTCTCCAATATCCATCGACATTACGTGTAAGGTTCTGGCTAGCCAGCCCGGCCGGAATAATTTCATACAGCGAAGGAGGAGTTGCCAGGTAGAAAATATAGTTGGGGAGGATTGCGTTCGACTGCGACAGGGTATCCAGTTTATCTTTCAGATAATGGTAGCCCCCAATTTCCTTTGTATTAAATGAGACATAAAAAATGGTATTGAGAAAGTTGCTTAGGTTTTCCTTTTCCGGTTGGGTATTGATTATTTTCAATAGCTCATCCTTTAACTGTGCGCGGAAGGAAATATCGCTGAATTCACTTCGACCTGTTCCTACGATGGCAAATTTTCCGGGCAGTAAGTGTTGATTATAAAGATTAAAAAGAGCCGGGATCAATTTGCGCTTAGTAAGGTCACCGGAAGCACCGAAAATAATGAGAATCTGGTCTGCAGGTCTAGTCATGGCGATACAATCAGTAAGCAAAAATAGATAATTTCAAAGAGTCAGAGCAAGAGGACCTGGCATCATCAATAAAAAAAAGACCGTCGGAAAAGTTCTTGTCAGTTACTCCAATACGCCCTGTAAAGGATTAATCTTCTGTTTCAGGCAGATTGTAATAATCTGTAAGATGCTTAACAGACGGACTTTCGTTACTATGAAAAACTAAAGGCTTATTGTACCATTAGCACATCAACAACCGAATTGCCGAATTTGTTGTCTTTGAATTTCACAAGCAAGTCGTAGAATCCGGTTTTATTGCACACAAAACTTGTGTTCTCGAAGTATTTATCTTCAAAGATATTGGTAAGGACAAGGTTATCGGCATCCATCAATTCGATAACAGCCTGTCCTACGTAATTATCGATATGGTTTGTGATCCGGAAAACGTATTTGGTACCCTTGTTGAATTTCAGGGTGACAAAAAATTCGTTTTCATAGTCGATATCGCTGATGCGGTCGAGGCGAAAATCGATCTGCTTGATAAAAATCTCTTTCTGGGCATGAACTTTCTGGTTCATACTTAACATACAGGAAATAACAATAAACAGGTTGAGTATTATCTTCATCATTGTAGAATGTTTTTCATCACTTAATATACATTCTTTATTTCCAGCCATTGGAACTTGGTATCCGAAAGTATATTGGATGCATGTTCTGAAACCCTTTGAGTATCAGAGCTGCTTAACCTCACAATTTCTCTTGAGATATTATCAATATAATAATCTTTTGTTAATCCCGTACATTTTGTTTCGCCATTTCGCATATAAAATAGTGCCTTCACCTGCCTTTTCTCGTCGAAACTTTTTAAGGCATCAACCAGGGCCTGCAAGCGTGTCCAATTGCCATCCACATCTGCCCACCATTCTTTAACATTTTTAACACTCAATTTAAAAATAATATTGCTCAACTCTTTAGATAGGCTTGATTCAAGCTTTTTCCTGTTATTGGCATTGTTATAATATTCCGGAAAAGTAATTCGTATGAAATTCATCTGATCGGCAGAATCAAGACTGCAGCCTGCGAAACCGAAATTATTGAAAGTAAGGTCCTCAAGCAGCCATCCGGCCCGGATCGCTATCTTATCGATATCGTATTCAATCATTTGACCATACCCGTAGAACTTTGTAGCGCCCGGGTATATTAATGTACCGGTGTTGATGAGTTTTACCGTCTCGTTCCTTTCCAATAATGGCAGGACTTTTGGTATTATCAGAGCCTCTTTGTTTTCCAGTTTTATTTTTGCTTCCTTAACAAGTTTCCAGTCATTCGAGGTAAAATTTTTGAGCAACACATCAATATCATCCTGTGCTTTGGTATTTATGGAAAACATCATAATCAGCAAACATAGTAGAAAGGATAGCGCTTTTCTCATAATATTTAAGTTCAAGTTTTACTGCTCATTATAAAATTAATAAATTTTCCAGAATACAAAACTATTTATGGTAGCCGGGAAGGTATTCGGGATGAATGTTACTCATGGCTCTGAATATATTTTTTGGGGC
This sequence comes from uncultured Bacteroidales bacterium, assembly GCA_964634105.1. GTDB lineage: Bacteria > Bacteroidota > Bacteroidia > Bacteroidales > UBA10428 > UBA10428. The sequence goes on from CAZWIU010000073.1 coordinate 8,320, forward strand.
AATTTTGTGCTGTTTGGCCATTGATTCGATTACAGCTCTCACATCGCTTCGGACTGATTGGGCATAAGGGCATACCTTAAGTTCCCGCTTGTATCCGCATTCCGAGGCAAATCTTTCAAGTTCCCTGCCGGTAAGTTCGAGAAGAGGTCTTATTAATTGTACCCTCCCTTCGAACATGGTTAATGCATATGGTAAGGAACTGATGGAACCATGGTACATCATGTTCATAAATAATGTTTCGAGGGCATCGTCCATATGGTGGCCGAATGCAAGCTTGTTGCAATTAAACTCTCTTGTTGCATCGAAAATAGCTTTCCTTCGGTACCACGAACAAATAAAACATATGCCTTTCTTCGAGTTCTCTTCAGGTTCTGCATCCAATTCCTTAACCACAAAAGGAATTGATAGTTTCTGACAGAATTTATCGAGGTAATTGATATCCGTGACATATCCCATATTCCTAATAAGAACATGAATAGCCATAAGATCGAATGTTACAGGCAGGTTCTTTTTTGATTCAGCCAGCGCTTCCAGTAATGCGAGTGAATCTTTCCCTCCCGATAATGCAACTAAAACGCGGTCGCCTTCAGTTATCAGGTTATGTTTGATGATAATTCTTTCGATACGTTTTAAAATATTCCTGGCATACTTCATGTTATAAATCTGTATAACTTTAAGTGACAAATGAATTTCAACGATCGTTTGCAAATTACGTATTTCCTGTTCATTATTTCAATATACCTGTCATCCTGATGGAAAGCATCTAATAGAGGAAAGAAGCATGCATGAACAAAGAATACCTATTGAAAGAATATAAAATATGAAAATCAAGAGAATGGAGAATTATAATATCTTTTTTGATTTATTTGAATTTTGAATAGTTTATTTTGTGATTCATTGCTGTCCGGGTAAAACGAATGGATAATCCTAACGTATGTTTATAGCAAGAGTTATTAGCATTTTTGATTTAGTGGGCTCAACCAATTAAAATTAGAATTTATGCCACAAGGACACTACGACACAATGGTTTTACAACTATGCAACAGGCTAAATATAAACTTCTTAGTGTTTTCTATGAGCCTTGGTGATTTAGTGGCATATAATTTTTTAACTTTTACCGGACAACAGTGATTTGTGATTTTAAAAAATTATACTTGAACTTGTATAACCTGATAATTAACTAGACACAATGGATATCTTTCTGCTGATAATCTGCATCCTGCTTTTAATACTTGGCTTTTTAGGTTGCCTGCTTCCTGTACTTCCGGGTCCTCCGATTTCCTTTGTCGCATTGATCATAATACATTTTACCGATTATGCTGATGTACCGATGCGACTTTTCATAGCCCTGGGAATCCTGACTATACTTGTGACGATCCTTGATTATGTTGTGCCTGTATGGGGGACGAAAAAATTCGGTGGATCGAAATACGGAACATGGGGAAGCATGCTTGGATTAATAGCAGGACTGTTCTTTTTGCCTGCCATCGGGCCCTTTGGTATTATAACTGTGCTGGGAGGACCCTTCCTCGGTGCATTAATAGGAGAAAGAATTGCCGGCAACGATTCAAACAAGGCCATACGGGCTGCATTTGGTTCATTCATCGGATTCCTGGCAGGAACTTTCATGAAATTTGTATGCTGTGGAATCATCACTTATTATTTCATCCGTGAAGTTGTAAAGTAGTATGAATACACTTAAACATACCTGCTCAGGAATTATACTGATATTGTTGGTTTTTACAAGAGTCTGCGCGCAGGAAGGATACTATAATCTTACGCTCTCTGATTTCAGGGAAAACCCATCATTCAACGATACCATCGATCCGGAACATCCGAATTCAGAAATACTGAATGCAGTATTATTTTACCTGACCAACGAAATGAGAGTTAAAAAAAAGCTGCCGGAACTTATCTATAGCGAGCACCTTGAGAAAAGTGCTCAACTTCATTCAGTATGTATGGTTGAAGATGATTTCTTTGATCATATAAATCCGGTATCAGATAAATATAAGACACCCAATGACAGGGCAAAAGCTGTAGGCATAGTCAACCCATTCCTGGCCGAAAATATTGTAGAAGGATTTGTTTTGAAATATAAAGCTAACGATCCGGTATATTACGGAGGACCTGGAATTTTCAGGTATCGTCCCGGAGAGGATCCTATAAGGCCTCATACTTATCTGAGCCTTGGGGAATCACTCATTGATATGTGGATGCATTCGCCGGTACATAAAGCGAATATCCTTTCCACAAATGCACTCCAATTAGGATGTGGTTCGGCCTTTTTTGCCAGAAAAGATTTTTACGACATGCCTGCTGTTCTTGCTACGCAAAATTTTCAGTTTTACGAAGCAGTTCAAATTGCAAAATAACAACCTGAGGGCATGAAATTGAGTTCCCGAGGCAGCAATCATGCTTCGAGGGCTACCGCAGCTCTTACTTTATTTGTATGCGCCCGCAACACCCTTAAATTTCTGCCTGCAACTGTCTTCCCATCAAGGGTTTTTATTGCTTCCATGGCCTCTTTCTTATTGGCCATGTCAAGAAAACAAAAACCTTTGGATTTTCCCGTTCGCTTGTCGCGAATTAATTTGATAGCATCTACCTTCCCGATGACTTCGAAAATTTTCTTTATTTCATCTTCACCGAGAGAATAATTGACATTGCCCACGTAGATAGTCATATCGATAGATTTGAAAATTAATAACTCTATACAAGTTAAGAAATTAATTTCTCAAATAATAATTTTCGTAAAAGAAATTGACTATCAACAGTGTATGGTACTGTCAGGCAAGTGTTGCCACCATAACAGCCTTAATTGTATGAACACGGTTTTCAGCTTCATCAAATACAATAGAAGCTGCCGATTCAAAAACATCCTCGGTTACTTCGAGGGCTGTTAGTCCGAATTTATCATGTATCTCTCTTCCGACTTTTGTTTCGAGATTATGAAAGGCCGGAAGGCAATGCAGAAATTTAACGGCAGGATTTCCGGTTTTCCTTATTACCTCACTGTTTACCTGATAGGGTTTGAGTAACTTAATCCTTTCTTCCCACACCGAAGCAGGCTCTCCCATTGAAACCCATACATCGGTATACAGAAAATCCACATCTTTTACCGCTTTATCAATATCGTCGGTTATCGTAATATCGGCGCCTGAATTTTTGGCGATTTCATTGCATTTATTAATGAGGCTCTTTTCCGGTTGACATTTTGCAGGCGCTGCTGCCCTGAAGTCCATTCCAAGTTTAGCTGCTCCTACCATGAGCGAATTTCCCATATTATTACGGGCATCGCCCAGGTAACAGAATTTAATCTTATTTAGTGGCTTCGATGAATGTTCCCTCATTGTCATAACGTCCGCGAGTATCTGGGTTGGGTGGAAATCGTCTGTAAGACCATTCCAAACTGGAACTCCGGCATATGCCGCAAGTTCTTCAACTATAGCCTGGCCGAAGCCCCTGTATTCAATCCCATCGTACATACGTCCTAATACCCTGGCAGTATCTTTCATCGATTCTTTATGTCCGATCTGGGAGCCGGAAGGTCCCAGGAAAGTAACGTTTGCTCCCTGATCAAAAGCAGCCACCTCAAATGCACAACGGGTACGGGTTGAAGTTTTTTCGAAGATCAAGGCTATATTCTTCCCTTTTAATCGTTGTATCTCTTTCCCTTCCTTCTTTTCCTTTTTCAACACAGATGCGAGGTCTAACAAGTACATGATTTCTTCAGCTGAAAAATCCAGCAGTTTGAGGAAATGCCTGTTTTTTAAGTCTATTGCCATCGTACAAATAAATTAATACTCCAAACTAGTGAACGAAGATAGAATTCGATATTATAATAGTGAATGACTATTATCAGTTTTTGTATATTTATTCCACAAGTATGAAAATTAATACATTTTTGGATCGATTTTTAGTTGGGCAGGAATTAATGTAACTTAATCCGGCATAATGTGCCCTAGGTCAAATACTATTATCCTAAAATCAACCATAACAGGTATTGTACGTATATTTAGGGAAATTTTATCGTATGATTAAACCCTTAATTGCTTTTGTATCGGTTTGTTTTCTGTTGGGATGTAGCGGAAAAAAGCATGATGGGATTTATAATCAGGGTCGGCTTGAATACAAAATAAGTTACCTGAACGCTGAAGAAGATAATTACGATCCGGCCTTTTTACCCAAAAAAATGGTTCTGGAATTCAATGAGAATGTAAGCATTAACAAGATTGATGGTTTCATGGGTTTTTTCAAGCTCGGTAATATCACCTATTTCAAACATAAAAAAGTTAAAACACACCTTAAGGTGCTTGATAAAAGTTATTCTTTTAAAGGTGGAAGAAATGATATGATGTGCTGTTTTGATTGTATGAATACAATGATCCTGGATGAAGATACCGTAACAACAACAATTGCCGGCCTGAAATCGAAGAAAGTGAATGTCAGCTTCAAAGATAGCCAGGATACATTTTCAATATACTATACCGAGGATATTAAACTTTCGCATCCCAACCAAACCAACCCCTATAGGAAAATTGACGGAGTCCTTACCGCTTTCCGCCTTACCATGGGCCCATACCTGATGCAGTTCAACGCCACCAAATTTGATCCCAGTTTTAAAAGCAATAGCGAGTTAGAAATACCTGAGGGAGCCATAGAAGTAAATCGTGATGAAATGGTTGCTATCCTCAACCGCCTGATGGAACAGAATATGTAGCCAATTAACTGTTCTAAAAAACACATCAAAATTTTTCTTCTTTCATTTACATTTTTATAAGGCCACAGCTGTAGTTTATAGCTATTAGAGATTAACAATTGGCTATACTTTTCGAGCGGTTTGTTAGTTTATAAGTTTAGATTGTTGGCGGTTGGCTGTTGGCTGTTGGCTGTTGGCGGTTGGCTGTTGGCTGTTGGCGGTTGGCGGTTGGCGGTTGGCGGTTAATAAAAAATGTGTTCGCAGAAAAACATAGATTTATCCGCAGATGAACTCAGACAGATAATTATTTATTCTTTGAGGAGTTGAAGAGTTGCCTGGCTGCCGAAGCATCTATTGCGTAGGCAGGAGGAGTTGAGGATCCCGAGAATTCGGGAGAGGAGTTGAGAGATCCATGATGGCTAACAGCCAATCACCTTATATTTATCGATTGTTGAATAATATTTCCTAATCTTTCCTGTTAAAAATATACGCGTATTAACTTTGACATCGAAAAGTTTATACTGTATATGGCTGGAACAGCTAAATCGAAAGACACAAAGAAGAACAGCAAAAAGCGAGGCGGTATTGGAAAGATGTTCCGTGACGAGCGGTTCAAGATCATTATTGCATTTCTGCTTATAGGTTTTGCACTCCTGTTGCTGGTATCCCAGATATCTTACATCATTAGTTGGAAAGCAGATCACGATTTTGTCTGGAAAGAAGGCTGGAAAAACCCGGAAATAAAAGTAGAGAATTGGGCCGGCAAAATAGGAGCATTGCTCGCTACACAAACTATGAACAAGTGGTTTGGCGTTATGGCGTTGACATTTCCTTTCCTGATCATGCTGTTGGGCTTGCGCATGCTGAAAATAAAGCTAGTTCATTTCGGACGGACATTTATTAAGACCATTCTTGCTGTGATATTAGTTTCGGTATGGTTAAGTTTTATTTCTCATGACGATGAATTGTTTGGTTCAGGACCCGGCGGAAGCCATGGTTTTTATATGAGCAATTTCCTGGTAAGCCTGCTGGGTAAAATAGGTACTATCATTTTGCTGACTATTGCCTCGGCCGGGTTTATATTTTATAGTTTCGAAAATTCGCTTTCGCACGCAAAAAAGCTTCGCTCCAAATACCTGCCTATCAGTGCGCTGGATAAAAAAGAGCTTGCAGAAACAGCCCACCAAAAAGAAGAACTCAACACCACCGATCCACTTCAGCATCCAGAAGCTGTCAGCGATGAAGACAGCGACCTGGTTTTTGAAACTGAGTTTCCGCAGCATGAAAGGACCAGTGAAGCGGAACATTTTGTTGTCAAAGATCTTAAAAGCCCGGTAGCCACAGTTCCCGAAGCAGACGAAATAGAGTTGATGGTAGAAGACCTTCCCCCCCTGGATGATGAAGCAGAGAACATGAGTAGCCTTCCTCTCGAAGATTATGACCCAACCCTTGAACTCTCATCCTTCCAGTTGCCGTCCATCGATTTGCTGGAACGCCATGATTCTTCAAACTCCTCTGTCACCAACGAGGAGTTGATAAGCAACAAGAACAAGATCGTTGAAACACTCGGCCACTATAAGATTCAAATTGATAAGATCAAAGCGACTATCGGGCCTACTGTTACCCTTTATGAAATTGTCCCTGCACCAGGTGTGAGGATCTCAAGAATTAAAAATCTTGAAGATGATATTGCCCTTAACCTTTCAGCTTTAGGGATTCGTATTATTGCCCCGATCCCCGGTAAGGGTACCATTGGCATTGAAGTACCGAATCAGACACCGGAAATAGTTTCGATGCGTTCCCTCATTGCTTCGAAGAAATTTCAGGAGTCGGAGTATGATCTTGCAATTGCCCTGGGAAAAACCATTTCAAACGAAACCTATGTTTTTGACCTTGCCAAGATGCCACACTTGCTTGTTGCAGGCGCTACCGGCCAGGGCAAATCGGTAGGGCTTAACGCTATTATTGCCTCCCTGCTGTATAAGAAGCACCCGTCGCAGTTAAAATTTGTTCTGATCGATCCCAAGAAAGTCGAGCTTACCCTTTATTCTCGCATTGAAAAGCATTACCTGGCCAAAATACCCGATTCGGAAGAGTCCATTATCACAGATACGCAAAAAGTGATTTATACCTTGAATTCGTTAACCATTGAAATGGATCAGCGTTACGATCTTCTCAAAAAAGCTCAGGTAAGAAACATAAAAGAATACAACCGGAAGTTTATTAAACGTAAACTTAACCCGGAAAATGGCCACCGCTATATGCCTTATATTGTTGTGATCATTGATGAATTCGCCGATCTGATCATGACAGCCGGAAGGGAAGTTGAAACACCCCTTGCACGACTTGCACAATTGGCGCGTGCTATTGGAATTCACCTGGTGATAGCTACACAGCGGCCAACCACAAACATTATTACCGGCGTAATAAAGGCAAATTTCCCTGCCCGTATTGCTTTTCGTGTAACATCCATGATCGATTCACGAACCATACTCGACACTCCCGGGGCTAACCAACTGGTGGGACGCGGCGATTTGCTATTTGCACCGGGAAGTGATATGATCAGGTTGCAGTGTGCTTTTATCGATATCCCGGAGTTGGAAAGGATTACCACTTTTATTGGCGATCAGCAATCCTATCCTACTCCTTACTTCCTGCCCGAATATATCGATGAAAATTCATCTGACGGCCTTCTTGAAGTGGATCTGTCAAAACGTGACAGCCTGTTCAACGATGCAGCCCGCCTTGTTGTCGCACATCAACAGGGTTCAACATCGCTTATCCAGCGTAAATTTTCCATCGGCTACAACCGTGCAGGCCGTATTGTCGACCAACTGGAAGCTGCGGGCATTGTGGGCCCGTTTGAAGGCAGCAAAGCACGCCAGGTTATGTTTCCGGATGAGTATTCCCTGGAACAATATTTGAAGTCACTCGATGTATAAAATTTTTCTTATGAAAAAAACTGCTTTTCTGTTTATGTTATGTTTTCTGTTGGAATCGGTACTGGTTGCCCAGCAGGATCCGGAAGCGAAGAAAATTTTGGACCGGGTATCGTTAAAAAATAGAAACTTCTCAACAATTCAATCGAAGTTTACCCTTACCATTGAAAACCGGCGCGATAATAAGCAATCAAGTACTTCAGGGATCATTAAGGTAAAAGGCGAAAAATACTATATAGAATCGTTTGGCACAAAAGTGTACTATAACGGGAAGACCCTGTGGAGTTATGTTGATGATCTCAACGAGGTAACGATTAGCGAGCCCGATACTTCAGCGGGTAATTTCGTTGAAAATCCTGCGATGATATTTGATTTTTATAATCGTGATTTTAAGTATCATTTAGTAGGACAAACCAAACTTGATGCGGGATGGATGTATGAAATCGACCTGTTTCCCATGAACCTGGAACAACCTTACTCACGCTTTAAAATTTATATAAAACGTGATACGGACGAAATTTATATGATTAAAGCGATTGGAAAAGATGGTGTTGATTACACTGCCAGCCTTAAAGAACTTAAATATAACGAATCGCTTCCGGATGATATTTTCGTATTCAGACCCGATAAACACAAGGGAATCGAAATAATTGACATGCGATTTTAGCAGGAAATAAATGCTGTAGCCGGTTTATTCAACCTGATAGGATATTCGGGCATGATAAATATTCCTTAGCCGGCTTTTAAATACTTCTTTCACCGTTTTAATTTCACGATAAGTAATAGGAGCATCATTGAATTGTCCGTCGTTTAACTGCATATCAATAACTTTTTCCACAAGTTCCGAAATATTGTCCTGATTATACTCGTTCAGGCTGCGCGACGCAGCCTCAACAGAGTCGGCCATCATGAGAATAGCCATTTCCTTAGAAAAAGGTTTCGGACCCGGGTATGAGAATTTTCTGACATCGACCTCCAACTCCGGATATTTCTTTATATACGACCTGTAGAAGTACTGAACGGTGCTTGTTCCATGATGAGTTCTGATGAAATCGATGATGGCCTTAGGAAGATTGTTTTTCCTTGCCAGTTCCCATCCGATAGAAACATGGTTGATGATAGCACGCGCACTCTCCTCGAAGGTCAGGTTATCGTGCGGATTAATTCCGGAGGTTTGATTCTCGATAAAATAAATTGGATCATACATTTTGCCTATATCGTGATATAATGCACCGGCTCTTACCAGTAAAGGATTACCGCCAATATTATGTATAGCATCTTCACATAGATTAGCTACCTGAAGAGAATGCTGAAAAGTTCCCGGGGCAATTTCCGCCATATTTCTCAGAAGAGGCTGGTTGGTATCGGATAATTCCATAAGGGTGGTATCCGAAAGAAAACCAAAGATCTTTTCAAATACATAAATCAGGAGGAAAGAAATCAATATTAACAGTCCGTTAATACCAAAACTGGCAAAGTACTCCAGATCGATGTTCTGCAGGCTGCCTTCGTTTATGAGGTTTATGCCTATATAAACAAGGCAATAGGTAACCACTACCATCAGCGCAGAAAGGAAAAACCTTGAGCGCCGGTACAGATTGGTAAGACTGAAGATGGCTACAATCCCGGCAAGAATATTCAGTACAATGAATTCATATCCATTTGGCGCTAGAATACCCAGGATAAGCGTTGTAAGGACATGAACAAATATTGAAATTCTCTCATCATAGAATGACCGCAGAAGAATTGGAAGAATTGAGAATGGTATAATATAAAACCATTTCTTTTCCAGGCCGATATAGACCCTGGCGATGAATACCACAAATACAATCATAAAAAGGATGAAACCGGTTTTTACTGTATCGTGCAGCAGTTCACGCCTGTAATTATAGAGGAATATAAAGATCAGCAGCAGGACAAATACAATGAATATTAATTTACCGGCCAATACGAGGAAAACATTAACATTGCCCTGTGCATCGCTGTATGCAACTTTGAGTGAATATAACACCTGAAAAATTTCGGGCGTAATGATCTCTCCCTTCGACACAATCAATTCACCCTGTTGTATCATTCCACTTTTCATTGAGACTTCGGTGAGCCTGAGATCCTTTTCACGCTCAGTGGCCACAGCATCGTAAAAAACGTTGGGTGAAATAAACCGTTCAAGTTCATATTTTTCCAAGAACTCTGTATACGTCGAAAGAGTACTAATTTCGATTTTATCGAGCTCTTCAAAAAGCCTGGATTGGACATATTCATAGGCAGTTTTTGATGTAAACAGTCCGCTAAGGTTACTGCTTTCTGCAATATTCCCACGAATGAGAACAATGTCGGAAGATCGGCTTAAATATTCGTTATTCTCAGGAATTTCAATAATCCCCCTTGTATATACTTTGGTAAAGATGCCCTGTAACAATGCCCCAATTTTTTTCTGCAGCTCACGTTGCACAGCATATTTTGGACTTTTCAGGTAATCGGAATCGGAAGTAATTTTAAAAATAGTAAGTGAATACGAGATCCATTCGTCACGAAACTTATTATCAAGTATGGCAAGTTGTTTTTCCATGATCGAAGCATCGAAAATGAAGAAACAATGCAGGTCAGCTAATACTGAATCTTTCTCCGTTTCATATTCAGCATTGTCTTTAAGTACGGCAAATTTGAAAGGAGCAGTGAGATTTTCTTCGTGCCATGGGCTCCCTATCTGAAATCCATGCGTGAATTTTCTCTCACGGGGCATCAGATAGGCCAGCATGATAAAAGCCATTATAAATAAGAGCAGACTACCCTTCGCTTTATAACGCTTAAAAAGTATTTCACGGAATGAAAACATGGAACGAACTATTCTTCGGTTAAACCTAGATTATCTCAACTTCGGGTTAAAAATACCAAAAAAAATAATGAACGTATAAACAGAGTGTATAAGTAGCAACAAGAAGCTGTTATTTTTGTTTGAAATGGCAGGCAGAGAATGTACTTTTGAAAAAAAATCGCGTTATGCAATGCCTCATTTGTCAGCTCACTCTCTTACCTGTCAGGAAAGAGCCGGATCACCGATCGGAGCTTGTCAGTCAGCTGATATTCGGAGAAAAGGCTGAGGTTATTTCACATCAGAGGGGCTGGATCAATATCAGAACAACCTTTGACCAGTATGCAGGATGGATCGAGGAAAACACTATATGTGAATATACCAGTGACCTTGCGAAAGATGATTCTTTCATAGTTCAAAAACCAATTCTGTCTGCACAATATGATCGCCGGACCGTTTACATTCCTGCAGGAGCAGAACTTCCAAATGATAGTGCGAATGGCTATTTTAATCTCTCAGGAAGAAAGTACATACTTAATGAAAAAATATCCAACATGGAAGATCCGCCCCATGCAGTTGCCATGAATTTCCTGAATGCACCCTATCTTTGGGGAGGGAGGACAGTTTTCGGAATTGATTGTTCAGGTTTATCCCAGATTGTTTTTAAAATTATCGGGAAAAAGCTTCCGCGCGACGCAAAAGATCAGGCCGAAATCGGAGAATCTGTTGAATCCATAACAGAGGTTGTGGCTGGTGACCTGTTATTTTTTGGTGAACAGCGCGGCAGAATAACACATGTTGGAATATATGCAGGAGATAGCAGAATCATACACGCTTCCAGGTTCGTTCGTATTGATAGGGTCGATGGCAAAGGAATTTATAATAACGATCTTGGGAAATATACCCATACGTTACAAGTTATAAAACGTATCTGACTTTATTATCATACATGTTCGTTCCTTATTAATCAGACATCAATCTGATTATGAATCCCGTATTCCTTTAAATCATACAAAACCGTTGTGTTTTTGAATCCCTTCTTAAGCAATCAGTTCCCATACTCAAAACATGCGGGGTACTCACAGCCTTATCTTTATTCTGCCACTTAAGCGCAAAAACACAAAGAATCACAAAAACTCAGACAACAAAAAGGGCCATGCACAATGCATGACCCCTTGGGAATATCTAACAAAACTTTAAGCTTTAGCTGCTTTACGGCGATCTTCGAGTTCGTCCTGGATTTGTTTTTCCATTTTAGTACTAATCGAGTAAAAGAGCAGGACAATAGCGCCGATCGCAAAAAGAATGCCCGGGATTACCGTTGCACCGAGTCTAAATCCTTCCACGTTATAGGCTTCAACAGCAGATGAGTCTATCCTGTAAATCTCTTTCATCCAGGTTGCGGTTGCTAACCCAATTCCAAGCCCCATCTTTAACGCGAAGCTGAAACCAGCAAAGACCAGACCTGTTGAACGTCGCATAAATTTCCAAACAGCAAAGTCGGCAGCATCACCCAGCATGGACCATGGCAAAGGAATAGTGACACCATAAGCAAAAGTCTGGAAAATATTAATTACATATATTGTGGCGGGCTGGCTACTTGTTGCAATATACATTAACCATTGAAAAACTGCAGCCATTGCCAATCCAACTATAAATACGGGTTTCTTTCCAAATTTAACAGAAAGGGGTTTTGAAACAAGGATTCCCAGGATGGTAAATGCCATACCCACCATATTGAAAAGTTCCATGCCTTTTTCACCCGGATTAATAAGTGTACCATAACCCAGTTTACTTAAAAACTCCTGGACAGATGCCGGATCGAGATATTTGGTGAAATACATGTATATCATATTACCACGGAAACACAAAGTTGTGAAAATAAAAAGCCCGGCAAGAAACAGTACTACCCATGATCTGTTTCTGAAAAGGTCTTTAAAAGCTTCGCTAAACTTCGGTTCATCTCCTTTGGCGGGTTCTATACGTTCTTTGGTAGATAAAAAGGTGAGTAAATGGAAAACAATAGCGACCAAAGCAAAAATACTCATGGCAGTCCTCCAGCCATATGCCTGATCGTGCCCTAATGCGAAATGGTTTTTCAAGGTAAGCAGGAAACCCTGTATAACAAAAGAACAGGCCATAGCTGTGACCTGACGATAGGAAGCGATACTTGTACGTTCTTTAGTGTCACCTGTCATAACTCCGCTCAATGCAGAATAAGGTGTATTATTGACAGAGTAAATAGTCATCATCAGAATGTAAGTAACATACGCATACACCAGCTTGGCACCTTCCTGAAAATCGGGCGTCAGAAATGTTAAATAGAACAGAACGCCAAAAGGCACTGCCGACCAAAGGATCCAGGGACGAAACTTACCCCAGCGGGTTTTGGTCTTGTCGGCAATCAATCCCATGATGGGATCAAAAATGCCGTTCCAGAAGAGCGCTACCAAAAAAAGAAGCCTGGCTTGATTTCCAGGAAGCTTCAATACATCAGTGAAGTATGCCACCTGATACATCATAATGGTCTGAAAGAAGAAATTAGCTGCACCGTCTCCCAGACTATAACCAAGTTTTTCCCTGACTGAAAGTTTTGTTACACCTGTTTCCATAATATCATTTATTATATTGGGGTTTATTTTGTTCGTGGTGAAATTAAGAAAAATATGTATATCCGCTAATGTACCAAATTCTGTAAATTTGAAGAAAAAACGAGA
>CAZWIU010000074.1:0-16775 GCA_964634105.1 uncultured Bacteroidales bacterium
TGTAATACAAACATTTAACTACTTTGAAATAAAAAATCAGCAAACCCTAAATATTCCTGATGCTGCTTTTAAAGCACACCTTGTTGCAGATTCTGCAATCAACACCAATTATGATGATGAAATACAAGTTTCCGAGGCAACCGCCTATACAGGAGAAATCAATGTTATAGCTTTGGGTATAGAAAGTTTAACTGGAATTGAAGCCTTTACTTCAATTACCACACTTCGATGTTATTTTAACCAGCTTACCACATTGGATCTCTCCGGTAATACTGCCCTGACTCTTTTAGATTGTGATTACAATAACCTGACTTCTTTGAATGTTTCAAACAATGCGTTGTTGCAAAATCTCTCCTGCCAAAATAATGAGCTCACAACTATCGATGTTTCCAACAATAGCCTGTTAACTACATTTTATTGCGAAGCAAATCATCTGTCCAATATTGATATTTCCAATAATTCACTACTGAAGAGATTTTCCTGTGTCAATAATAACCTTAACGGAATTGATCTTTCCGATAACTTACTGCTGGAACAACTTGAATGTTCTTTCAATCAACTCACCAACCTGAACCTGAGCCATAATATCGCTCTGAACTATGTGCACTGCAGTAATAACAATCTGACAACTATCAATTTTACTGGTTTATCAGCATTGATCTCGGTATATTGTTATGATAATCAGATCACCACTCTGGATATGACCGGAGCAGAGAATTTAAAATACCTGTATTGCTGGGAGAATGCCCTTACAAATATCGACGTCACAGGCCTCGATAGTCTAAAATATCTTTGGTGTGAAAATAACCAGCTTACCCAGCTTGATTTATCTGATAATCCGGCATTGAGAAGCCTTCATTGCAGTTACAATCAGATGTCCTCGCTGGATGTATCCTCAACTACTTATTTAAAGGAAATTTCCTGCGACAACAATCAACTTACCAGCCTCGACTTATCAAACGATACAGCCATAAGCTGGTTGCAATGCAACGACAATAATCTAACTCAACTGAATGTAAAGAACGGGTATAATACCAAAATAACAAGTTTTACTGCAGTAAATAATCCTAATCTCGAATGTATACAGGTCGACGACGCTGAGTATTCAACCGCAAACTGGATCTATGTTGATAGCCAGACAAGCTTCAGTGAAGATTGTGATTATAGCGTTATGAATGATGAATTATCAACGAAAGACAAGGTATTCTTGTCTCCCAACCCATCCGATGGAAATTTCAGCATAGAAAGCGAATATCGGTATAATCGGTATATCGTTGTTAACACATTGGGCGAAATAGTTGAAAAAGGCCTTATTCCGGCAGAAAATGGATTACGTTTGCAATTACCTTCCGAAGGTATATACCAACTTATACTTTATACCGAAAATAATCAGGCAGTATGTAAGAAAATCTGCATCCTATATTAATTAGGTATGCCAGATGATGCGGACTTTTTCGGGAAACAGGAAATCCTGATCCCGGAAAAGTCAAATCACCAACCGAGGTTGTTAAAATTCATATTTTTAGATTAACCACAAATGAGCACAAAGAATTAATATTTAATCTTTATACACCGGTACAAAAGAACGAATATGTAGAAAAGAGGCTTACGGCTGGAGTACGGCTTATGAAAGCGCCAAAACAGTCTAAGGAAAAATAAAGAACAGGAGAAAATACGAACGAAGAGCAAGCTGTAAAAGGTTGAGTGGGTGAAGGGGAGAACGGATGAAGTGAGTAATTGTGGAATAGTGTAACTGTTTAATTGTGTAACCGTTTAATTGCACGCCTGATGTAACACTGGTGTAGGTAATTACCGTGTTGGCAATATGCGAAACAAAAACACGTATTAAAAATATCCGTAATTGTGGATAAGAACGCCGTTCTGATTGCAGGAACAGCTCATAGTACAAACCGTTGTTCATATAAAAAAGACAGTGAATCGCTCATACATCAACAACAAATGCAATAATTATTAATGAATAACAATATGAAATATTTCCAAACAATACTTTTTATTCTGGCTTTTGCAGCATATCCTTTCAGCGCAAGAGCACAAAAACAAATAATTAAAGACCCATCATTTGATCGAATACTATCATTAAAAGCTGCATATATGGGTTCGATAATTTATCCGGGTGTTAAAATTGGACTAGAATGGCCAACTACAACACTCATAGTAACAAAGAGCAAACGAGATAGCGATAAAACGTATCGGAAAGAAAAGTACATCAACGTTTCGATGGGTATGTATAATCATAAAAATTTCCATACAAATGTATTTCTATTGGCTGAACGACAGTGGCGCAGGATAAGGCCTTCCGGCCTATTTACGGAGTTTGCTCCCGGCCTAGGTATCAGCCGTACGTTCTTGAGTGGCACAACCTATCAGGTAAGTGATGCAGGCATTGTTTCAAAAAAATCTCTGGCCGGGTACACCTACGCCGTGTGTTGCATCTCATCAGGTCTGGGTTATGATTTTCAGAAATCATGGGATAAACCAGTCAGGGTATATTCGAGGATCAGCGTATTGATGATGGCTCCATACAACAGTTATATTTATATCCGACCGACTTTGGAACTCGGTATCATTACTAACCTTTCAATATTCAACAATAAGCACAACACATCCCATGAATAAATTAAAATTGGTTTTCGCAGCTATTCTTATGTCATTGCTGATGCAATGCCAGAAGGAGGAAATTACTGTAAACTCGAGCGCAGACGATACGTTTTATGTTGAAAACAATGGCGCTTCCATGCGTGTAAGCGTTAAGGGTAACACGGCAAGCGGTAAAATCATGTTAATTGTGCACGGAGGACCAGGCGGTAGTGCGTTCCTATATCATACAAAGGAAATGCAAAACTTATTGGAACCTCGGTTTGCAGTAGCATATTGGGACCAGCGTACCTCGGGTGCTTCGCAAGGAGGAGTTAATACTGAAACAGTAACACTTTCACAGTTCGGGGATGACCTTAAAAAAGTGATACAAGTGCTTATGTATCGCTATGGTACGACAACAAAAATATTTCTGATGAGTCATAGTTGGGGAGGTATGGTCGCCACACAATTTCTTACTACGGATACAGATCAAGAACTTGTGGCCGGATGGATTTTTGCAAATTCCTTGCATGACTGGCCACTTAACGATCAAAATACGATTAATATGATTGACTCAATAGGCACCCAAGAAATTGCACGTCAGCGAAATGTTGCCAAATGGCAAGAGATGATCCAATATATAGAAACACTCACACTGCCAATTTCTGTTCAACAATCCGATCAGCTTAATAATTATGCATGGGAAGCCATGGAACTCATCGAAGGTTTCACACCTTTGAATGAGGACGATATAATAAAGGAGAATTTAATTACCGACAAGATACCTTACACCAGTGCATTTTTTAATCTATTAAATCCTGTCCAGAACCATCTGCGCAACGAAGTTAACAACAAGAGTTTTAGCACTCTTTTATGTAATATAACCACCCCCATATTAGTTTGCAGCGGCAGATATGACTTTATATGTCCTACAGCTACAGGATTTGATTTATTCATGCATATTGGTTCGTCAGATAAACAAATCATGCTTTTCAATAATTCGGGGCATAATCTTGAGGAGCAATCCGAATACATTGAAGCATTTATTGAATTTATCAGCTTGCATTAAGCCTCGCTAAGAGGCTGTCTCAAAAGATCGTTTTAAGTCATTCCGTCCCGAATTTTCGGGATTGTTTCGGAATCTACAATAAACTAGTAACCAGCATATTGAGATCCTGAAATATCCCGATCAAGAATTTCTGTGGTTTTGTAAACAACCTTAGATATTTCGGGACAGGATGACGATAGAGTTGACTTTTGAGACACCCCCTTTTTTTTAAAAAGTTAATCTTCCGACGAACAATTTCAAATAGCCTATTTTACAGTGATCACCGGCAGACATTTTTGCATTGTGATGGTAGTTAAATACAAATTATAAGTCTGACTGAATTACAAATTTAGCCGAGCATTGGGGAGTGGATGAACTAATGAGGCGAGGAATTTCCGCCTTCGTCCCGAATGCCCGGGACTATGGCGGACGAAGGATGAGGAAAGGAAATATTTAATTGTGGAATTGTGTAACCGGATAATTGTGCAGTTGGTGAAACATTGCTGTCCGGGTAAAACGAATGGATAATCCTGACGTATGGTTATGGCAAAAGTTAATAGCATTTTTGATTTATTGGGCTCAACCAATTAAAATTAGAATTTATGCCACAAGGACACTACGTCACAATGGTTTCACAAATATGCAACAGGCTAAATATAAACTTCTTCGTGTTTTCTTTGAGCCTTGGTGATTTAGTGGCTTATAAATTTTTTAACTTTTACCAGACAATAGTGGTTGGTGAACCAATCTATTCTTTCAATTAAACAATTCAACAGTATGACATTGTGAGTTGGAGAGTGAGAGCGAGGCAAAAAAAAGTGAGTGTTTCGCTTTCGCTCTCACACTCACTCTTCTATTGCAGTCCGTAGGGGAATCGAACCCCTGTTACCAGGATGAAAACCTGACGTCCTAGCCCCTAGACGAACGGACCATATTTTAATCCCCAACATTTTGGGTGTGCAAATGTAGAGTTTTTTTTATAAAAAACAAATCGTGAAAATTACATTTAAGCTTTCTTTATATAATAAAATGTTCAGGTTTTATTATAATGCATATGAATTTCGGGATACTGTCTTAAGTATCGTGATTCCTGGTGTCCCGAATCATTCGGGATTGAGTCATAGTAGCAAAAAAACATATAGCCACAAAGGCCCTATCCCGAATGATTCGGGACACAATGTTTTCACCAAAATCCTCCGGAGAGAGGCTATAATTAATGATGTATTGCATTCTGATCCGCGTAACCGATTAACTGTACTATTATTTTGATCGTGAAATAATGTCCCACTCTTCTAACGTATTCAGGGAAACCTTTAATTGCCGCCGGCATTCGGTCCGGTCCAGCTTATACTTTTTTGTCAGACTGGTTGCAATCTGATCAATTGCCATATTACGGTAAACAAGCAATAGCAGGTCGGCGTTAAAATTGTTGAATGTATATTCCACCTTTTTCCCGCTTTCACCTGTCTGATATACTGAAACAGTAGTCCCGGATATACGCTTTAGTTTATAATCGCGATTGAATATAATTACCTCGTTCCCGGTACCCAGTGCATCCGGAAAGGTTATTAAATATAACATGAGAGATGCAATTGCATAGCGAAAGATAAAACGCCCATTGAATACAGGTTTGCTCTTCTTCATAACGGTATAGCCTTAGGTCTGCAATAGTTACATCCACAATAACGATAATAAACGCCCAGTTATTATGCAGTAACAATGGCCGACAAATTTATGAAAAATAAACAAATCAGTCCCAATTTATGTTCATTTGGGTAGTAGTATCGCCATTAGCGATAGATTTTACAAATTCAATTTTCACATTATTTGCGCCTGAAATTTCTAAGGCTTTTTTAATCCACCCTGCAATCCGGTATTCAATAACCGTATCGCTTTTTGTCATGTTAGAGATTTCCAACAGCACATGATTGTCCCTCTTCTCGATCACCTGCATCTGGCAGGGTTGGTAATAGGTAGCAAAAATCCTGGAAGCTCTTTCAATAATGAATCCGGGGGAAGAAGCTTTTACGAAGATCTTATAAATGCCTGTGAGCGCTTTTTCTGCACTATACCTGCCAGCGTCCATAGCGCCTTTGATATAATCGCTCTTAAAGAATAACTCAGCAATCCTTTTGGTGGGCATAATTCCTCCCGATTCCAGCGGGTACCACCTCGAAGAGTCAATTGCATTCGTATAGATAAGTTTAGAGTCACCCGGCAATGAATCGAGCCAGGCATTGAACTCTGCTTTATAATTTTCTTTTACAAAATCTCTGATTGCTAAAATTGCAGTCCCCTTTATTTCCATTTTACCGATGTATTACTTTACTAATTTTCGAAATTAAATATATCAAAATTGATTTGACGTTAGTTGTTCTCAGCTGAACAAAATTTCAACGAACCGATTTAAAAAGTTCACGTACATTTATTCCTCCGAAATTACCGGAGCTCATAAGTAACAGCACCCTGTTATTCCTTTCCATCCCTGAAAAATAGTTAGCAAGGCTGTCAGCGTTGGTAATTATTTTCAGTTCCTTTTTATGAAAGCAATCCTCAACAAATTGTTCGGAAAGGCTTTCCATCTTCTTATGTTCCAATACATGTTTATCGAAATACACAACAGCCTCATCGGCTAAGTCAAGGCTACCTTTGTATTGAGGTATGAAATCCTTGTTCAGGCTGCTAAAGGTATGTAACTCCAGCACAGCGGTGAGATGACGGTCGGGATATTTTTCTTTAACAGCCTGTAGTGTCGCCCTGACTTTGGATGGAGCATGTGCAAAATCAAGAAAGCAACAGAAATCTTTTTCGTTGCATATTTCCTGTAATCGTTTTGAAGTGCCCGGAAAGCTGGTTATAGCTTTATAGAAATCATCGTCGGAAAGGCCCAGGATGGTGCAGACCTCTTTTGCCCCATTTATATTCTGCAGGTTATGTTTTCCAAATATTTTTATCGGGATTTCCCTGTTTCCTGCCAACAGATAAGTAGATCTATCCTTTATTTTGTGAGGGTGTTCTGCATAAGGATGAAGTACGAGAGAACTCTTTACTGATGAGGTAATTTGCTGAAGCGCCTCATCGTTTGAATAGTATACCAGATGACCTTTATCCGCAGTTATTTCCGTTAAGATCTTAAATTGTTTTACATATTCACCGAATGTCGGGAAAACATTGATATGATCCCAGGCTATGCCACTTATGAGGGTAATATCGGGTTTGTAATGAATGAATTTTGGCCGGAGATCGATTGGGGATGAAAGGTATTCATCTCCTTCGAAAATGGCTATTTCACTGTCCTTGTTCAGGGAAACCATGTTCTCAAAACCTTCTATATGTGAACCTACCATGAAGTCGATGTTCCACTTATGCCAGGTCAGTACATGTATGATTATGGCCGTTGTGGTTGTCTTGCCATGGCTCCCGGCAATTACTACCCTTTTCTTATTCCGTGTCTGTTCATACAGGAACTCGGGGTAGGAACAAATCCTGATTCCAAGTTCTTTCGCTTTCAGCAGTTCAGGATTATCGGCCCGGGCATGCATGCCAAGAATAACCGTACTGAGATCTGGTGTAATTTTCTCCGGGAACCATCCGGTCTTGTCAGGAAGAATTCCGTTGGATTTTAAATGCGATAGCGAAGGTTCAACAATTTCATCGTCCGAACCTGTAATCTCATATCCTATTTGCTTCAGGGCGATGGCCAGATTATTCATGGCAGCCCCTCCAATAGCTATAAAATGTAGTTTTTCCAATTTCCTGCAGAATATTCCGACAAAAATATTGATTCCGTAATGTATGGATCAAAAAACTTATTAAATGTTTTATCCGGCGTCCTCCTGTTAATCCTTTAAAAGAAATATTTTTATATTGTCTGCCCGACCATAACTAATTATTTTTGTATTTTTCGCATTTATAACAGACAATACCATGTCGGAAAAGATTATTGATCCCCTATCCGTTGATTGTGTAATATTCGGGTTTGAGGATGCAAGGCTGGAAGTACTATTAATTAAACGTTCCATACACCCTTGTTATGACATGTGGGCTTTACCAGGAGGGTTCATCCGTTACGATGAAAATATCGATCAGGCTTCTGCCCGTATTCTGGAAGAAAGAACAGGAGTAAAGGATTTATTCATGGAACAGCTGGGAGCCTTTGGTGATGTCGACCGCTTTCCTGAGCGGCGCGTGATTACAGTAGTATACTATGCCCTCGTAAAACCGGGACAATATAAAATAAATCCCGGTCCCGATGCAAGTGACGCAAGATGGTTTGAAGTTAAGAGACTCCCCGCTTTGCCCTTCGACCACGAACCTATCATTTACAGCGCATTGAATCAACTCAGAAGACAAATTAAATATAAACCTATCGGGTTCAATCTTCTTCCCGATAAATTCCCGTTGCTTTCATTACAGGAGTTATATGAAGCTATTTATGGAACAACTTTCGACAAACCAAACTTCAGGAGAAAAATAATGAAGATGAACCTGCTGGTACCTCTTGAAGAAAAACAAACCGGAGTAGCTCACCGTTCGGCCCGATACTATAAGTTTGATAAAGATCGTTATGATAGCCTGACAGAAAAAGGATTTATCTTTGAAATGTAACTGTTGAACCGGGAATGAAGTTGTATTCGCTTGAAACAGGAAATTTTATGCTGGATGGAGGAGCTATGTTCGGCGTCGTTCCCAGATCTCTCTGGAATAAAGTGTATCCATCCGATGAGAATAACATGTGTAATCTCTCGTTACGTTGTTTGTTGATAGAAACTGAAGGCCGTTTAATTCTTACAGATACCGGTATCGGAAATAAACAGGATGCAAAATTTTTCAGCTATTACTACCTGAACGGGGAAGCTTCGTTGGAGAAATCGTTATCCACCATTGGATTTCAAAAGAAGGATATTACGGATGTAATCCTCACACACCTGCATTTCGACCATTGTGGCGGTGCGATCGAAAGGTCTGCTGACAGGAATTTAGTCCCTGCATTCCCGAACGCCGAGTATTGGGTCAGCGGGCCCCAATGGCATTGGGCTATGGAACCTAACCAGCGAGAGAAAGCCTCTTTCCTTCTCGAGAACTTTGAACCTCTTGAGCGAACAGGAAGGTTACACTTTATAAATAGTGAAGGGGAATTATTTGATGACATTCATTTAAAATTATTCAATGGCCATACCGAAGGTTTGATTGTTCCTTTCATCTGTTATAAAGAACATACTATTGTCTATACTTCCGATTTATTGCCTACAGCAGCCCATATTCCACTCTCGTGGATATGTGGTTTTGATACGCGCCCGTTGATCTCAATGGAAGAGCATAAAAGGTTTTTATCGGAAGCATATCAGAAGAACTACGTACTGTTCTTTGAACATGATATATTCCATGAATGCTGCACATTGGCGGATACTGAAAAAGGGATCCGGATGAAGGAATCCTTTACCCTGAAAGAGTTTCTTGAGCGTACCTGAGAATTGTTTATATATTCTCTATCACTACTGTCCGATTAAAATATTTTTTAAAATTTCAAAACCGATGAATTTAAAGAGAATAAGGATATATCGCCACCCACGGGGCTCAAACTTTCGCATGTGACTTTTTCTACAGATAATTAGCCTCTGACCAGGCTAAAGGAAAGTACCGTAGGTACTAAATATTTGTAGAAGAGGCAATTATAATTAGCTTAAAAGTGCCGTAGGTACGAAATATAAAAAACATTGAATTTAACCGGACAATAGTGATTCTCTATTATCGGAGTAATTGCATTTCGCACTAATTCATGTCAGAATATAGAAATATGTCTGCAATTAGTGCGATTTCCTGGTTGTACAATGCTTTCTACAAATATTGAAGTTCTAAGGACTTTATAAAATAGTTTTACCCTTGTTTTGATGCGCGCATGCGATTGCGAAGGAATACCGGTATAGTTCCTGATCGGGATAATATTTTAACTTGAGTTCGAAATAACCTATTTATTAATTATATGTAGTTCAATTATTTAATCAGAACTGGATGGATGGAAAATTGGAAAAATGCCTGCCAGCCGCAGTCCCGAGTATTCGGGATGAAGGCAGGGAAAACGGAACGGTCTTTAAATCCTTTATTGGCATAGTTGACCATAAATCAATATTCCATTATTCCAATATTCCATTTTGAATATTCAATAAAGTGCAATAATTCAATTAAATAATCAGGTTCTTATATCAAGTTCACGTTAAATTTACTGTGTTAACTTCTCTATATAATCTGAAAATCAATTACCATTACGCATAATTATAACTTACTCCGATCATCGAATTGAAAATTTAAACAGGTTCTGTGTCAGGTGTTGACTGACTGATTGAAACTTATAAATGTTTCTTTAATAAAAGGCCAGAAACAATATAGAAATAAAATTATTGATACACTAATGTCTGTAATAAGCAGGAATTTTTTGCTGACAGGGTTGCGTATTGAAAGAATAGTCAATGCTGTAATTCTCATAATCAACTGCAGTATGAAAAACATGAATATCCTTCCGCTATACTGATTAAAATCCCTGGCTCTATCAAAATCTAACCGTACAATACAGGAAAATCCTCTTGATAATCCGGTACTTAAACTACTCTTAACCCCTACAAGTTGCTGATTTGAGGATACAGGGTAATAATCCTCCGGTGAATATACCGCTGAGTAAATGAAAACTAACGCAAGTACTAGAATAAAAACAATGTTGATGATCCTTACAGGATCATCAGATCGTAAACAAAGGGGGCTTCTTTTGTTCAATCTTTTCCTGTTGAATCATTCATTTCGTCAACAAATCCCTTTAATGCTTTCCCTGCAGCTTTACCAAGTTTCCGCGCTTTTTCCTCATCGGTCAGTTTTTGAAATTCCTTATCAATTTCTTTGCCGGCTGCTTCAAGTTCCCTTTCCATTTTTTCGAGATCGTTCTCAAGCTCATCAAAGGTCTCTTCTAAATTACCGTCAAATTCTTCTTCAAAACCTTCTTTAAAAGCTTCATTGAAACTTTTTTCGATATCGTTTTGTTCATTGTAATTGAACAGATCGATTTTATGCCGCCATGTTTCGATAGTCTTTTCAGGTTTCGAAGCAATTGTTGTCAACCGTATCAGTGCGAAACTAGTACCAAGGATTGAGATAATGAGAGCGGCTATGATCAACCCCTGCTGTGCACCGGCCTGTTTGGCCTGCGAAAGTCCGATGGCACTTAAGGTGATTCCTAAGATACCTATTACCAGTGCAAAAATGAAAGTACAGCCCATAATTCCTAAAGGAATCGACATGATGCCTAAAATAAGTCCGGCAACACCTAATCCCATGCCAGCTGAAGTATTCTTTAAATCGTTCATAGCATTCAATAGTTTTGGTTTATTTCAAAATGAATATATTTATAAGACGTAAGAAATTCCTGAATGTATACAAAAAATCAGTAACTGTTATAAAAAATATTCGGACCGTAAAGATAGGAGCCCGGCCCATCGAAATATATTCCACCCCAATAATTGCTATACGGGGCTGTGTTCGTTCCGTCTCCATTTGTATCGCCCAGATAGTTGTCATCGAGGAATGAGGTAAAGATATTCGAAGAATCGTAAAGAAATTCTCCTGTAGTTGCAATACTTAACCAGCTGTTTTCAGTGAATTTGAGTATAACACTACCGGAAAGCTCCAAGGTTCCTGAGAAATCTATCCATAAATCCCCGTCGTCAATTACAAAAGGAACCTCTGTTTCCTCCCATGTAACATATCCGTCAATATTATCATAGTCATAAACAAAAATGCCATTCATACCATTCTTCTCATACGGTTCAAGGTCATTGTGAAACGTATTTGAATTATTAATACTTATTTCCGAAGAAATTGATAAAGGAACCTGGTTCAGATAGAATATGTTCCCGGATATAATTGTTCCGGGTTCTGCATTACCGGCATCGAGAGCTCCACGAAAGTATCCGAACAGGCCACCGGTATTTCGGATAAACGAACAATTAGTAACAGATGCAACGGCTCCGTATATTTCCAGCGTGCTTTTTGCATTCATCCCACCTCCGTAGCGGAAGATACAGTGATCAAATAATGATCCGGTTGTTTCAATCCTTATTTTCGCCCAGTCACCTTCACCCGGGGTAGTGGAAGAACCATCGTCATTATTATCTCCCCCGTTTTCGTCGTCCTGGACAGAGGTGAAAATAATGGGCTGGTTGGAAGTGCCTTCGGCAATAACATTCCCCCCTGAACCAACAGACATGAATGCACCATATTCAGTAAATTTAATGATCGTACCGGGTTGAATGGTAAGCGTACTTGTTACCCAGAAGTCCCCGGCATCAATTATGTATATATTGCCCGATTCCCAGGTCACCGGCGAAGTAATATCTTCCGTTATATGAATTACATTACCTGTTTCAGGATCGTCATCATCACATGCAGTAAGAAAAAAGAAACCAATGCAAACGGCAGTTAGTATGATTGGATTTTTCATAGGGAGAAATATTGGATCGTTGAATTCCGAATACACCCAAATTACTTCAGCTTGGATAAAATTAATGAATTAAAAAGCAGTTTGCAACTAGCTTATCCAAATGGAATATATATATAACATAAGTTCGAAATA
The DNA here is from genome assembly GCA_964634105.1 of uncultured Bacteroidales bacterium. Taxonomy (GTDB): domain Bacteria; phylum Bacteroidota; class Bacteroidia; order Bacteroidales; family UBA10428; genus UBA10428. The sequence goes on from CAZWIU010000074.1 coordinate 12,264, forward strand.
GCCTGCTTACTATATTTGTAGTTCTATTATTTAGTCAGAACTGAATGAGCGGAAAATTGGAAGTATGCTTGCCTGCCGAAATCCCGAGTGTTCGGGATGAAGGCAGGGAAGATTTGAAAACTTGAAAATTGAAAGATCACTGGTGTCCGGTTAAAGAAGTCAATAAATCTTTTATCTGTTGCTGTATAACCTTTTATCGGATAGTTGATAAATCGAGGCTTACAAATTCTAAAAACGATATCCGACCCTTCAGTTTCAGGGATGACTTTTGGTCTTTAAGTCGATTAGATTTTACCACAGAGGGAAAGGAGTTGAAAACGGAGGGACACAGAGAGCTATGACTTTATACTCTGTGTCCTCCTTTTTTTTTCTGTGTACCGAGAATTCGGTACTCAGTGGTTAATAAAATCAAGAAAAATGCATTGTACAATTCATGCAGTAAATAAAAAGTTTTCCCGGACAATAGTGATTGAAAGATTGGAAAATTGCCTGCCTGCCGAAATCCCGAGTGTTCGGGATGAAGGCAGGGAAAACTGAACGGGCTTAAAATCCTTTATTGGCATAGTTGACCATAAATCAACGTTCCATTATTCCAACATTCCATTATCCCAACATTCCATTATGAATATTCAATAAAACTATCAATTTTTTATATCGAGTTCACGCTATATAATAATTGTTATGAGCATCGAAGTCCGTTACTGAACAAATCTATCCGTGCAGGTTATACTCATGTATCCCGACGAGCTTTCATTTACGAGGGCTTTTGGAAGGCTTGGCTATCGGGGTCACTTCTTGATATTCGTGAAAACGGAGTCTCATTAAAAAAAGGAAAGTAAAAACATTCTTACCTTCCTTTTTCATCCCTTTGATTATAATTGAAAATGAAAATTATCCGCATTTAGAGGAGCCACAATTTGTACAAAGCAGACAACCTTCCTGATAAATCAGGTTTTCTGAACCGCATTCCTGACATTTGGCTCCTTTCTTAACTTTTGTGCCATTAGGAATATACCTCTTTAATGCTCTTTCCACCCCGTTTTTCCATGTATTGATAGTATCGCTGTCGAGGCGCAGTGAGGATACAAGCCTTACCGTTTCGGGAATTGGCATTCCATGTCGAAGGACACTGGAGATAAGTTTGGCGTAATTCCAATACTCTTTTTCGAACATATGAGACAAACCTCCCAGGGTATTCTTATAGCCGTATTTATCGGTATACTGGAAATCGTAACGGGATATACCATTCTCATCGCGGTTCTTAATAATGTATCCTTTAGATATTGTTTTTGGTATCGGGAACATCTCTTCATCTGCTATCCCGGTAAATATCTCGTAGGGTCTTCCGTCTTTCAACCCGACAAACGCAATCCATTTCTCATCGTTATTATTGAACCGGATAATTTCAGCTTCTAATACTTTGGGCCTTTTATAGTAGGTTTCATCCTCAATAATGGTTGAGTTTGTTTTATCCTCTGATTTTTCCTTACTCACCAGTACACCTGCACGTGAACCTTCGCGATATACTGTAACCCCTTTACATCCGCATTCCCATGCTGTGACATATAATTTACCAACAAGTTCCTCGGTAGCATCTTTTGGCAGATTGATTGTAACACTAATGGAATGGTCGACCCATTTCTGGACTTCGCCCTGCATTTTAACCTTACTAAGCCAGTCGACATCGTTAGAGGTAGCTTTATAGTAAGGCGATTTTTCAACAATTGCATTTAAACGTGTATCATCATAATTCTTTACTTCTTCCGGATCGTAGCCATTGGTCTCTAACCAGGTGACAAATTTGTGATGAAATACATTATATTCTTCCCAGGTATCGCCAACCTCATCAACAAATGCCACGTTTGCACTGGAGTCGTTTGGATTTACTTTTCTGCGTCGTTTATATACCGGAAGAAAAACCGGCTCAATACCTGATGTGGTTTGGGTCATCAGGCTTGTTGTTCCGGTCGGGGCAATGGTAAGCAATGCAATATTTCTGCGGCCGTATTTCGACATCTCGTGATAAAAGTTTTCGTCTTCAGAACGTAAACGTTGAATAAAAGGATTATTTTTTTCGAGATGAGAATCATAGATAGCGAAAGGGCCCCTTTCTTTTGCGAGATATACAGATGATCTGTAAGCCTCAATAGCCAGCGTTTTATGAATTTCAACCGAGAAGTCAGTAGCATCATCGCTTCCATAACGTAATCCAAGAGCCGCAAGCATGTCTCCTTCTGCAGTGATTCCGATTCCAGTGCGACGACCTTCTTCTGCCTTAATACGAATATTCTCCCACAGTTTCTTTTCAACCCTTTTTATTTCCTGTTCTTCAGGATCCGATGAAATTTTTTCGAGGATGCTATCGATCTTTTCAAGTTCAAGGTCGATAATATCATCCATTAATCGTTGGGCTATGTGTATATGTTTTTTGTACAGAGGAAAATTGAACCGGGCGTCAGCCGTGAAAGGCTTCTCGACGTAACTATATAGATTAATCGCCAGTAAACGACAGGAATCATATGGACAAAGGGGAATTTCACCGCAAGGATTTGTAGATACTGTTTTATAACCAAATGATGCATAACAATCGGGGACTGATTCATTAATAATTGTTTCCCAGAATAGTATACCCGGCTCAGCAGATTTCCAGGCATTATGAACAATTTTCTCCCAGAGTTTCCGTGCATCAATTTCTTTTGTTACTGAAGGATTTGGTGAATCAACAGGAAATTGCTGAATATATGGTGTACCATTGACAACAGCCCGCATAAACTCATGATCGATACGCACTGAAACATTTGCCCCCGTCACTTTTCCAGGTGTAAGCTTAGCATCAATAAATGTTTCGGCATCGGGGTGTTTGATGGAAATACTTAACATGAGAGCACCTCTGCGTCCATCCTGTGCAACTTCCCTTGTAGAATTCGAATATCTCTCCATGAATGGAACAACACCGGTTGAGGTCAATGCGCTATTAAGAACAGGACTTCCCTTGGGACGGATATGTGAAAGATCGTGGCCAACTCCGCCGCGACGTTTCATAAGTTGAACTTGTTCCTGGTCAATTTTTAAGATTGCCCCGTATGAATCCGAGGGTCCATCATTACCGATCACAAAGCAGTTTGACAGAGAAGCTATCTGGAAATCATTACCAATTCCTGTCATGGGACCTCCCTGGGGTACAATATATTTGAACTCTTTAAGAGTTTCATAGATCTCATCTTCACTGAGGGGATTCGTATATTTTTTCTCAATCCTCGCTAATTCACGTGCCAGTCTCCGATGCATATCATCGGGAGTTTTTTCATACAGATTACCAAAGGAGTCTTTTAGCGCATATTTACTAAGAAAAACGGTAGCGGCCAGTTCATCGCCTTTAAAGTATTCGACTGAGCTTTTAAGCGCTTCGTCGAAGGAATAGGTGTTCCTGACAGGACCACTCTCGTTTTTTTTATTCTCAGGTTTTTGCATCTCTTTCTCGACTGAAGTCAATTCTTTAATCTTGGTATCCTCGGCATGCATTGGTTAAAGTGTTAAGGTGTTGAAAAACTGGTTTTTTAAAATTGAGAGTGATTGATATATCGATATTGCAATTTATTAACTCAATCAAATTTCTACAATTTAACCTAAGCTGTTGTTTTTAACATTTCACCGAAGTTATTAACTGTGCATAGTAAGGATTTGAATGGCTGATATTTAAGGACTTTCAATCTATATTAGTAACTAATAAGTGTCAAAAAACCAACTTTTTTTTATGCTTTTTTAGTTGAAAATATTAACAATATGTTACAACTATTTTTATCATTTATCTTGTTTTTTAAAATGGAATTTACGACTTAAGAGCATACCCTATTAAGAAAAAATATCTATCGTTAAAAGTTATTTTCTATACCCCATCCCCATCTTTCAATCAACAAATAAATTCATACAGAAGTATTTCTCCGTGTCGAAAGAGGAACTTATTATGCCCTATTAAAGAACCTTATGCAAAATTACAAAATGCTGAATCATAATACCTTAATATTCTACTAAAATGAAATGGTTTTTTTTGTAATGAATAAACAAATTATCTATCTTCGCCTACCTTTTAAAAGGCTTCCCACAAGGCAGGTCGGAGCGATAAGAAAAATTACTGTATTACACGCTTATCAATATTTCATTGATCATCCGACTGGTTGAGGAATAAACAAGCCAACAGGGAATGAAGTTCCATCGCATTCACCAATTGAAATTGCACTGGAGGATGGATTGATTCTTTGAAGTAATTTTAAAAACCGCCCGGATGGCGGAATAGGTAGACGCGCTGGTCTCAAAAACCAGTGGGCTTTGCCCTTGCCGGTTCGATTCCGGCTCCGGGTACTTTACAGAGCGAGAATGAGAATGAGAGCGTAGATGAGAATGAGAGCGTAGATGAGAATGAGAGTGTGAATGAGGCGAGAATGAGAGCGTAAATGAGAATGAGAATGAGAGTGTGAATGAGGCGAGAATGAGAGCGTAAATGAGAATGAGAAT
>CAZWIU010000074.1:16875-21371 GCA_964634105.1 uncultured Bacteroidales bacterium
ATGAGAATGAGAGTGTGAATGAGGCGAGAATGAGAGCGTAAATGAGAATGAGAATGAGAGTGTGAATGAGGCGAGAATGAGAGCGTAAATGAGAATGAGAGCGTAAATGAGAATGAGAATGAGAATGAGAATGAGAGTGTGAATGAGGCGAGAATGAGAGTGAGAATGAGAGCGTGAAGCAGATGAGATGGGATTCTTGAGGAGTTATATTCCGATTTAAATTTTGATTTACCCATTTTATGGCTAGTTTACTTGATCCTCAGATCAGACCCTACTAATTCGTTCATTTGGGTTATCTTTGGCAACCAATCAAAACAACCCATTGTATTCAAATATCCCTCGGGATGAATAAATATGATTCTTTTAAACCCTATGGAAAACGTCAGGACCAGTTTGATCGCAGATATCTGGAAATGGCTCGTATCTGGGCAAAAAACTCGTACTGTATCCGACGCCAGGTAGGGGCGTTAATTGTTAAAGACCGTATGATCATTTCCGATGGTTATAACGGTACGCCGGAAGGTTTTGAAAATGTGTGTGAAGATGAAAATAATAAGACAAAACCATACGTTCTTCATGCTGAAGCAAATGCTATAACAAAAGTTGCAAAGAGTAATAACAGCAGTGATGGAGCAACTCTTTATATCACTACATCACCGTGTATGGAATGTGCAAAATTAATTATACAATCCGGCATACGAAGGGTGGTTTTCTGCGACAACTATCACAGCGAAGACGGAATTAAACTCTTAGAAAGAGCAGGAATAGAAGTAGTTTACATCGAATTACCATAATCATGGATAGAAAATATACCATTCGCATTATTTTAACTCCGATTCTATTTGCATTAGCAATTATTCTTGGCATTATTGTCGGCAGATATTATAAGTCGGCCCATAGCGATAATATATTTTATATCTATCCGCGTACTGACAAACTTACCAATATCTTAAATTATATTTCACGGGACTATGTCGATCCTATCTCAAAGGACGAACTGGTTGAAAAGGTGATTCCAAAAATCCTTACTGAACTTGATCCTCATTCACAATACCTGCCGGCCAGTGAACTTGAAACTGTAAACGAACCCCTCGAAGGAAAATTCAGCGGCATCGGAGTTCAGTTCAATATGCTGAACGATACACTGGTTGTACTTAAAACCATAGCGAATGGTCCCTCTGAAAAAATCGGTATCCTCGCCGGCGATCGTATTCTTATTGTCGATGGTGATACGGTAGCCGGTAAAAAAATTCCCAGCGATTCCATTGTAAAAAAATTGAAAGGCCCCAGAGGTACAATAGTTCAGGTTGGAATTCAGCGTCGGCAAGTTAAAGAATTGATATTTTTCTCCATTACCCGTGATGAGATACCCCTATATAGTATGGATGTAATCTATTCTCCCCGCCCCGGAATTGGTTATATGAAATTAAATACTTTCTCAAGTACAACATTCCAGGAATTTACAGAAGGAATTACACAACTGATTGGCCAGGGTATGCAAAGCTTGATTCTCGATTTGCGGGGTAACGGAGGCGGTTATATGGATCCAGCCATTCAGATAGCCGATCAGTTCCTTAGTGGCGATGAACTTATAGTATATACCGAAGGTCATGCCAGACCAAGACAGGAATATCACTCTACCCGAGGCGGTCTTTGCAGCGATCTTCAACTGGTGATCCTCATCGACGAAGGCAGCGCTTCAGCTAGTGAGATACTAGCCGGAGCAATACAAGATAATGACAGGGGGATTATTATTGGCCGCCGTTCCTTTGGGAAGGGACTTGTACAGGAACAGAATGAATTCCCCGATGGTTCTGCCATACGTCTGACTATTGCCCGCTACTATTCTCCAACAGGAAGATGCATTCAAAAACCTTATACCAACGGAAATGAAGAAGATTATTATATGGAGCTGACGGACCGATATATGCATGGCGAACTCAGTGAGGTCGACAGCATTAAATTTGATGACTCGTTAAAATATACAACACCTGGTGGTAAAATCGTGTACGGAGGTGGAGGTATAATGCCTGATATATTCACTCCCATCGATACCACAGGTTTTACGAATTACCTTATGGAATTGAGGAACCGTGGACTTATCTACCGATTCGCGTTGCAATATTCCGATAACCACAGAAAGGACCTTGATCAACTGAATTCATTGGCTGAGTTTAATAATTATCTCAATCGTAAAAAAGCATTTAACCAGTTTATAACTTTCGCAGCAGAAAATGGTGTTCCTGTTAACAAGAAGGAGATTGCTATCTCGGAAAAGGTCCTGAGAGTGCAACTCTATGCCTATATTATCAGAAATACTTCATTGGATAATAAGGGATTTTATCCTGCTATAGAAAGTATCGATAACACCCTCGTTCAGGCCATCAACGTGCTGGAAGGCAAGAAAAAATAAATAGCGTTTACCCTTGGGCGTGCCGTCGCCATAGTAGCTCTGGCACGTCGGCGACAAGACCCACGACCCTAAAAAGAATTTTACCCTGCGCCAAGAGCATCCCGACTAGCTTCCCTGTGGGGATTCCCACCCGCCGGACGGTCAGGAATTCGACTTACCCCCGATAACTATTGGGGTCATATCATGATATTCATGGAAATTGAGTCTCATTAATACATTGGTTCCGACCTTTTTTGCCCGGTAAACCCCTTTATTTTCACTATACTTAAAATTACCGGCATCGCGGCTTCAATCACGAAATTGTTCTTTTAATGACCGTCCTGATTTTATTGTTGTTTTGAAGCGTATTTTCAATTACTTTTGCGCACTTATATGGTAGCACAGAATTAACAATTTATGGCACAGGAAGATATCTTTAAAAAAATCATTGCACATTGTAAAGAATACGGATTCATTTTCCCATCAAGTGAAATTTATGATGGTCTGAGTGCGGTATATGATTACGGACAAATTGGTGTTGAGCTTAAGAACAATATCAAACAGTATTGGTGGGATTCCATGACCAAACTGAATGAAAATATTGTTGGTATTGATGCTGCCATTTTTATGCATCCAAAAACATGGGAAGCCTCCGGTCATGTAAGTGCATTTAATGACCCTTTAATCGATAACAAAGACTCAAAAAAAAGATACCGCGCCGATGTTCTGATCGAAGAATACCTGGAAAAAATTGAGGGTAAGATCCAGAAAGAAATTGAAAAAGCCAGGGAAAAATTTGGAGCTTCTTTCGATGAACAAAAATTCAGACAGACTAATCCACGGGTTATAGCAAATCAACAAAAAATTGATGAAACAAAATCGCGATTTATTAAAGCCCTGGAGGCAGGGAATCTGGCAGAAGTAAAAAAAATAATAGAGGATGCGGAGATAGTATGTCCAATATCAGGGACCAAGAACTGGACTGATGTTCGGCAGTTTAACCTGATGTTCAGCACCCAACTGGGTTCTGTAACCGAAGAAGCAAATACAATCTACCTCCGACCTGAAACGGCCCAGGGTATCTTTGTCAACTACCTGAATGTTCAGAAGACCGGAAGAATGAAAATCCCATTTGGTATTGCACAAATTGGGAAAGCTTTCCGAAACGAGATTGTTGCCAGACAGTTTATTTTCCGGATGCGGGAATTTGAGCAGATGGAAATGCAGTATTTCATTCAGCCAGGTACAGAGCTAGAATGGTATAATCACTGGAAAGAAAAACGTATGCGATGGCATAAAGCACTGGGGATGGGTGATGAAAAATACAGGTTCCATGACCACGATAAACTTGCACATTATGCTAATGCTGCTGCCGATATAGAATTTATGTTCCCCATGGGATTCCGCGAAGTAGAAGGAATACATTCCCGTACCAATTTCGATCTCGGAAACCACGAAAAATTCTCGGGTAAAAAAATCCAGTATTTCGACACGGAAACCAATAAAAACTATGTACCCTTCGTGGTAGAAACTTCAATAGGACTCGACCGTATGTTCCTCTCCATTGTATCAAATGCATATTCGGAAGAAACGGTGGAGGATACCGGTGAGCCCCGTGTGGTAATGCATATACCCGACATGCTGGCGCCTGTGAAGCTGGCTGTTTTCCCTCTTGTTAAAAAAGATGGACTTCCGGAGAAAGCAAGAGAAATCATTGACAAACTTAAATTTGATTATAACTGTCAGTACGAAGAAAAAGATACTATTGGCCGCAGATATCGCCGACAGGATGCTATTGGAACCCCGTTCTGTATAACCGTCGATCATCAGACATTGCAGGATAATACAGTAACCATCCGGTATCGCGATACCATGAAACAGGAGCGCGTAGCTATTGAAAATATTGAAAAGATCATGGAGGATAAAGTCAGTTTGAAGAAATTATTGCGAAAGCTGGCTTAGAGTTGAAAGGTTGTAGGGTTGTTGGGTTGTTGGGTTGTAGAGTTCTAAGGTTAAAGAGTTGTAGGGTTGTTGGGTTTTTGGGTTGTTGGGTTGAAGGGTTGTAGAGTTGTAGGGTTGTAGAGTTGTAGGGTTGTAGGGTTGT
>CAZWIU010000075.1:0-20858 GCA_964634105.1 uncultured Bacteroidales bacterium
ATGCTGAGAAAATCAGCAAACCCTAATTTATGCTGAGAAAATCAGCAAACCCTACAGTAAATATTGTAAGCTCTGATTAAATTGGTCGATAATGAAAAAGCTGCCTTTTGAGCAGCTTTAACATTTGAGTCTAGTCAGTTTTTATAGGCTGTTATAATTTCTTAACAAAGGAAAGTATGCCAACCGCTTCGCCAGGTTTACCTTCTTTGAAAGATATAAAGACATGGTATACACCTGTTTTCTGGCATTTAAAATCGAAAAAGGGGAATTCTTTACCGGTTGCGCTAATATACGTACTTCCCTGAAGCTCATTCATGTCAAACAGTTGAAGTACAGCTTCACCATCCGAGTCGGGAGCTGTGCAGATTGAGAATCTGTATTGTGTGCTTTTGCTTAAAACCATGGAAAATTTAGCTGACGGAGGATTTCCTCCCGGAACTCCGGCATCCAGCTTTACCACAAAATCTTTAAGATAAGTTACATCTCCAGCGCTACCTGCACATTGTGCCACCAGCTCAACATTATCCTGGCCAATGGCATCGGATGTAATGAAAATAAATGAGAAAATGATAAGCTTCAGGAAATTTTTCATATCAAATACTGATTAGCTTGTTACGGATTTTTTCAGTTTTATCAATTATACTTGTCAACCTTTGAGGCTTGATATCAACATGGCTGACATCATGTTGGACGATCACGAGCATTCCGTCTTCTTCAATTGCTTCTGGTTCACCTTTAGTAACGGATATTTTTACATCATTGAATTCATCTTTCAGGGAATTTAATTCCGTGATCAGTGAAGCAATGTTTTTATCGTTTTTATAATTCTCCAATACAAGCATCAGATCGCCGATAATAATTTTCTGTTCGCCAATCCTTTCGGCAAGTTGTGGATGCGGGCTTGATTTAGCGACCTGGGTTACAAGATATAAACCTTCAATCCAGATACCGGTTAACATTAATGAACTAAGATTACTTCGTTTATCAGTCCGCAGATATTTGTCCATTTGGTTGAAACTGTGAACCGAGATATACATTAGTGAATCAAGATTCTGGTTGCTCTGAGCCAGCCTTTTTAATGTCGTAAAATCAAAGAACTGACCAACCCTGATACCATCAGCCAAGGTTTTAATGGCAGTGATGTAATCGAGTACTGAATTTGTTTTATTGTAAATATTCAGGTATCCAAGATCTGCTGCATAAATACCCAGGTAAAAGGCCTGTTGATAACTGGTTGTGAGCTCATCAACATTATCGGTGGGGGCCAAATATTTTCCGGAGAAATTAACGTCAAGACTTTTGATCAGCGCCGCCATTTCTACAGGGGAGGAGATGTTTTGAACGATATCCTGCATTACTTCTTCTGAAATTTCCAGTACTCCTTCATTTACTATTTCATCAGGGACTTCAAATTCATCAGTTGTTTTCTTTCCTCCATCTGATTTACAGCTAAAGAGCAGGAGACTGATAACAAGAAGCGCTAATACTCGTTTTATCATAGCTCACAGAGTTTATTGTTCCTTAATAACAAAAGTACAACTAGCATAAAGATATTAAAAATCTGTTTTACATAAAATCTTTATCTTCTTTTTAAATGCTCACCAATTGTCAGCAGTTTTTTAAGTGACTCATGATAAAGCGCTGCATAGAGAAGGGCGGTGAGAATCCAGATTACAACCATATTAAACCAAAAAGTATCAAAGTAATGGTTCAAAAAATGCTTTGTAGGGGCAAAAAAATGACTTCTGAAACTCAACGCATGGGTTGGCAAGGGGTACTCATAAATAGGATCGATATGCTGAACTAAGCGATTACGATATTCTACAATCTTATTCTTTTCATAAACCTTTTTGCATATATCGGAAATTCCTTCATTAAAGTACCGGTCGTAACGTTCCTGGTAAATAGCAGGCTTATCTTCCAGGAAGAAATTGATCATGTTCTGCCTCTTATGGTTCGACTGCTGAAACATGTTGCTGTAAAAAGCTTCAAGGTTCTTCAGATACTCATATATCCTGCGTGAATCATCCTCACTGAAAGTTGCCGAAGTCACACTGCGTGGATTTTCGAAATAAACGGGCTTAATTATTTGATCGCTGTTTGTTCCGTATAGTCTCCGGTATTCTTGTTGGAGTAACCGCATCAGCTTATTTTCTTTTTCAATTTCATTAACAATAAGCTCAAGATCATCTTTTGATGCGTCAATTTGTTTAATATTTCTCATTTCTTTATCAACCCGCAATAACCGTTCACGCATTTCGGGGAGATAATAAACTTTCTTGAAATCAGAAATACTTTCCTGTCTTTCAAGCTCGTAGAAATACTTGGTGAAATCGTTATCCTTAAACTGATGTACCATCAATGCTTCATAACCCCATTTAGTTACCATAATCTCAGCCACAAACGGGACCTTATCAATACGACCAATACGCTGATTCAGCTTATCAAAGCTGAACATTGCACCGCTTAATACCATCATCGGAATCATAAGCAGTGGTATAAGTATATAAATCGTAACGGCTGAGTTAAATGTTGCCGAAATATTCAGTCCCAGCATATTGGCAAATGCAGCGGTAGAAAACATAGCAAACCAGTAGACAAAGGTCATGCCTCTTATGCCAAGAATGTTATTGGCAATTATAACAAACAGGAAAGATTGAATTGCACTGATCACAAAAAGGATGGATATCTTCGATACAAGGTAACTCGAGCGACTCAGGTTGAGGAATTTTTCACGTTTAAGAATTTTCCGGTCTTTGACAATTTCTTCGGCACTCACCATAAGACCAAGGAAGAGTGCTACGATTAGAGCCATGAAGATGAAAATATGGATATTTTCATTAACGCGGAAAATATAAATTTTTGAATCAGGATCTTCTATGTACCGGATAAGATAGGAGAGGATAAAGCCTAACACCGGCGCCTCCAGGAGGTTCAACACTACATACTGGCGATTGCTTACTTTTGAAAGGAAATCACGGACTGTATATATCCTGATCTGTTTAAACCAGTTAGGTATGCTAAGTGTTTTTGGAGGTTTTTCATTCACTGTTTCAACTTCTTCAGGGAAAAAATTCTGCTGATAATTTTCTTCCCATTTTTCCGGCGATACTTTTCTTGTATCGGTGTAATTACCGAATTCATCAACTACATGGGCCTCAATAATATTAAAAATAAGTTCCGGATTAACATTTCCACAGGTTGGACATTCGCCTACATCGCTGTTAATTTGTACATCCATTCGCTTGAAATACATCACACTTTCAACCGGATTACCATAATATATCATGAAACCACCCGTATCAAGTATGATCATCTTGTCAAACATCTTATATATCTCGGAAGATGGCTGATGAATTACTACGAAGATCAGCTTGCCTTTTAGTGTAAGCTCACGCAATAGGTCCATAACATTTTCCGAATCGCGCGATGAAAGCCCGGAGGTAGGCTCATCAACGAACAGGATGGATGGTTCGCGTATTAATTCAAGTGCTATATTTAGTCTTTTCCGTTGTCCTCCACTAATCGTTTTCTTCAGAGGAGAACCTACTTTCAGATCTTTTCTGTCGAGGAGGCCAAGGTTCGATAAGGTCTTGTTAACCAGTTCAACAATCTCCTGTTCCGATTTATTTTTAAAGCAAAGCTTGGCATTGTAGTATAAATTTTCAAAAACGGTAAGTTCTTCAATGAGCAGATCGTCTTGAGGAATTAATCCGATAACACCATCGAGTTTGTCTTTCTCAGTATGAAGGTTTATACCATTAATAATAACTTCACCTTTTGTAGGACTGTCAATTCCCGCCAGAACATTGAGTAGGGTCGTTTTACCGGCGCCGCTTGCTCCCATAATGCCAATGAGCCGGCCATGACCTTCAGAAAAAGAGATATTTCTAAGGCCGAGATTGCCATTTGGGAAAGTAAAACTTACATCACGTACAGTATATGAGATTTTACTTGATGCAATATCGGCAAGAAAATGTGCTGCAACATCGCTGTAATAAACCGGTGTACCTTTTGGGAGTTTTACAGTACTTCCGTTTGCAAACAGGTAAATACGGATATTATTAATTGGAAGACCATTCAGAAAGAGATCCTCATTACCGGTGTATTTAAGAAAGTAGAGATCAACACTTTTTACCCGTAATATGAAAATATTAGTATCGAGGTGTTTTGTTTGAATTTTCTTGGCATTCTGGTAGCGCTCGTGTTTATCGTTAATAATCAGAATATTGTTATCATCCAGTTCATTAACTTCATTACGTATAACGAAAGTCTCGATACTTTTGAATTCTTCCTGTGAAACATTAAATACTTCGGCTACAGTGTTTAATATGGCCATGCGCTGATCGGTAAATTTCCGGTCGGCATTGATAATTTCAAAAAGACGGACTAAAGCAACTATTTTTTGTTTTTGAGTGAGGGTTTTATTGATCTTCTTACACAGGCCTAAGATTCGCACTGAGTCTTTGACCGAAGTAAGCCTGGTTTTCTGTTGCTCTTCATCTTCCGAGATTTCAGCATGTATATCGGCGTGTTGTTCAAATAAAGCGTAATATTCGGCAACCTTTTCAGAAGTTAGTTGTGATTGCAAAAAGGTTTTAACATACTCTAGCTGGGTTTTTTCTACGCCTTCGTCCTGTTTAGCTACAATAGCAAACAACTGCATCAGAGCCTTCAGAATTTCCTCACTCATAAATCAAACAGATGTTAAATGGATTTCTAAGCCTATATCAATTTATGAGGAGTAACTTACCTGTTCGAATGGTACATCAACAATATCCGCGTATTCTTCACCGGCTTCTTCCATGTCCTCGTCATCTTCGGGGAAGTGCCAGCGGATTAGTACATCGTGCCCGGCTTCATGAATCTCTTCCAGCTTCATCAGTATATCGAGAAGGAGTTTGGAAGATGCGGTATTGAAGTATACCAGCTTAAAATTAAACACTGTTTTTTTATTTGGATTCTGAGCATATTCTTCAAGCCAGGTAAGTACGGGTTCATAAAAAGAAGCTACGTCTTCCGGCAATGAACGACCCGAAATTTCCATTATTTCTTTTTCTTTATCAAGAATAACTTTTGGGGTATCCTCAGTACCTTGAATTTTGATAGTTTCCATAGCTACACATTTTGTTTAGTTCTCGTCTTCTCTTGAAATAGTCGAAGTTAATAAAAAGAATGAAGTATCGTTAGAAATAGGAAGAAAGTGATATTCAAGTTCTTTACCTGTCTTTCGTTTTATATCTATAAAACCGAGGCCGGCTCCGCCCTTTTCAGATAATCTTCCTTCTTTCATTTGCTTCTTGTAAAGGCCTTTCAGCTCTTCTTTATCCATTTTATTAATGGTCTCGAGCATATTGGTCAACTCTTCGATTTTATCATTATCGACAGCATTCCCGGTTGTAACACTGTATTCATCTTCGCCTTTACTAACCAGGAAGATACCCCTTCCTGAAAACAAATAATCGTTTGAAGTAAAATCATCAGCATGTTTACTGATGTTTTGCAGACATTCGACCATAACATGGAAGACTTTACGCTGAACATTACCCGGTTCATCATCTTTTGCCATGTTCGATTCGGTTAATGAAGTAAACGCTTTCGTTATCTGGTGTGTGATCTCACCTTCATACACCAGCGTAATTTCATGGGCTTTCATCGATTTGTAAAACTCATAAACAAATTCCAGAAAGCCTTTAACATCCTTTTTATTGTCCATAATAAACCTGTTTATTTAAACTTTTAAAACTCAATGCCGATTAATAAAACATCATCTATTTGTTTATTATCTCCCATCCATTCAGCATAGTCTTTCACAAAGAAAGCATTAAATTCTTCCATAGTCAAGTGCTTATTCTCAACAATTTTATCACGCACTCTTGCCGGAGAATATTTTTTATTTTCCGGACCTCCCAACTGGTCGGATAATCCATCTGAGAAGAAGAAAATCTTATCGCCGCGGCGGATGTCAATAATATAGTTTGTAAAGTCGATTTCCGGCTTTTTCTTATGTGGAATTCCTCCAATGGCTTTACGATCGCCTTTATATTCGATCAATTCGCCATCTCTTAGTAAATAAAGGGGACGATGTGCCCCTGCAAACTGCAGTTCCTTTTTTGTATAGTTGATTTTGCAGAATGCGATATCCATTCCATCGCGTGCTTCTGCTTCGTTGTCTTCCTGCTTTAAGGTGCGGCGAACGCTGTAATGTAAACTGTCGATAATACTGGCAGCTGTGTGTTCACCGGAATGATCAACAATATTGTTCAACAGGAAATACCCGATGAAAGAAAGAAGTGCACCGGGCACGCCATGTCCTGTGCAATCGACCACAGCAATATAAATATCATCTCCTTTCTTGAAATACCAGGGGAAGTCGCCGCTGACCACATCGCGTGGGCGATAGAATATAAATGATTTGGGCAGGAATTCCCGTAAAATCCTGTTATCAGGAAGAATAGACGTTTGAATATGCTGAGCGTAATTTATGGAATCTTCGATTTTGCGGTTCTTATCCTGGATTTCCTGTTCGATCCGTTTTGCCTCTGTTATGTCGTGGCCAACGAAAAGAATAGTTTCAAGCTCATTCTCGTTGAATTCAGGGATAGCATTGAAACTCATAATCCTTTCTTCCTCAACAGAACCATTGAGTTTTGCGGGGATGGTAATTTCGGTGGTGGTCTTTTTAGGATCGTTCTTTATGGAAGAAATACTATCACGGAAATAGTTAAATAGCGCTTCAACAAAGTTTACTTCGTTAAGCGATTTATTGATGAGGTCTTTTGTTTCAATTCCTGTATATGACTCTACTACAGGATTTGCATAAAAAAACTGACCTACAGTACTTAAACGAAGAATCATGTCGAGAGAATTCTCGGAAAGAGCCTGCATTTTACTTCGCATACGCTCTTCTTTTTCTGCGCGTTTACGCTCGGTAATATCAGTCGAATTCAGGATAATTCCTTTAATGGCAGGATCGTTTAGTAAGTTTCGCCCTGTTGTTTCAAGGAATATTTTCTGGCCATTCTTCTTCATGTAGGTATACTGGAACGATACTGGTTCATTTGGATTGGAAAGCAGCTGTTTGAACATTTGCCGCATGGCCTGTTCTCCTTTACGGGTCAGGCGGTCCATATCTTTTCCGCCCATCATCTCTTCCGGATTGAATCCCAGGATCTTTATAACAGAAGGGCTCTCGTAAGTCAGTTCCATATTCTCGTTATAAATCGAGATGATCTCAGATGCATTTTCAAGTAAGGAATATAGCCTCTTTTGCGCATTCTCGACCTTCTGAATATTGGCTTCAAGTTGTTCGTTAGATTTTTGAAGCTCTTCCTGTGTAGCCCTCATCTCTTCAGCATTCTGTCTCAGTTGTTCCTCGTTTTCCTGTAACTCGCGGGTCATTTTCTGCGATTCCATTAAGAGTTGTTCGGTCCGTTGATTAATACGCAGGTTGAAAATGGTTCGGGCAATGATTTCTCCCAATTCAATAAGAAAACGAATAGTCTGTTCCGGGATTTCCTTTTCAATTGATGCAAACTCGATAACACCCTGGAGTTTTTCATCGGTTATCAGGGGAACCAGCAGAATGCTTTGTGGTTTTTGATCGCCCAGAATTCCGGAAGTGATAGTTGCATAATCGGTTGGTATTTCGTTGCGGTAAATATATTCTTTTTCATACGCGCACTCACCAATCAATCCATGGCCGATTCTGAATTCCTGGGTAATATATTTTTTCCTGTTGTAAGCATAGGTGGCTACATTCCTGAGCAGCTGTTTTTCTTCATCGAAAAGGTACAAAGCTCCCTGAACCAGGTTTACATATTTAACCAGCGATTGAAGTACCTGATTGCTTAGTTCATCTATTTTACTATGCGTACGAAGAATATCGGAAATGATCTCCTTCCCCTCTGCAATCCAGCTTTGTTCAGTTTCTTTTTTATGATTCAAGAGAAGATTTTCACGCATTATAAGCAATGATTGAGCGAGAGCATCGTTATGCTCTGATATATCGAGTTGAACATTATAATTGCCTTCGCCAATCTGTTTGGCAAATTCTGCCATTTTTTGAAGGCGCTTATCGCGGAGTGATATTCTCTCATCGAATTCGGATGCACTGATTTTTTGCTGATAGTAAATTAATGCAGTCAATGAAATTAAAACCAGAGGTACTAGATCAACTACCAGGAGCGACGGGCTCTCACGGTGAATTGTTACTATGCCGGAAAAGGATACGGGTGTTTTCTGAACAATGATTTCAATAATCCAGGCAATTAAAGGGATAAAACATCCGATCATAATTGCTGCCGGCATCGGATTGGCTCCTTTTCCAAGGTATTTCTTATAGAGATCAACCAGTTTTGTCATACCCGGGCACTTACATTTTAAAGTTCAGCCAGTTTCTCTGCGGCCAAACTGCAAATTTTATTAACTATAAGTTCAATATCTGTATCTATTTCTATAAAGGTAGCAATTTCAACAATAGCAATTGTCTTATTATTTTTCACAAGGGGCGCTATGATCAAGTTTCTAGGCTTGCTTTTACCTAACCCCGATTCAACTGCAAAGTATTCTTCCGGCAGATTGCGCAAAATCATTATTTCTTTAGAAGCTGCAGCTTGTCCATTCAGGTTCTCGCCGCTCTTAAAATCCGGAGGAATTTGTTCGGAGGGCAATGCATAGCCAGTTAAAAATGTGTACGAATTATTTTTGTTTTTAACCGTATATATAATACCCATAACCATCTGCATTTCGGATGCCAGATTCGAAAGCAGCTTCCTGGCAAACGATTCAGCCGATTTGAAGTTACCTTTTGGAATAATATCAGCAACTTTCTTCTCGATCTCGATCCCTTTATCTTCCTTGACCTCTTCCTTTTTATTTATTTCACTAAGGATACGTTTTCGTTCTTCAGATACTTTTTCACCAATAAGGTTCTCAATAGTCCCTGGATCGGTAGCCTTACGGAAGATAATATAGAATAGTGAAACTGCGATCAGTGATAACAGAAGAAATACCAAAGGCCAACCTCCCTGATGATTCCAGAATGAGGCTGCAAGCAGTAAAATAAAAACCAGGCTCATTATTAAGAGAATCAATGCCTGTATTCTATGTTGTTTAAACCACATATTCTCTAGAGTTTAAGCAGGAATCGTATTATTTGGTCAGTCGAATATACGTAATCAACTTTTGTTAGTTGCAAGGCTGCTTCAGGCATAGTCTTTACTTCTGCTTCAGCAGGATCCTGAACAATAGTAACCCCGCCGTTATCGGCAACTTTTTTTAATCCCAGGGCTCCGTCGCGGTTAGCACCCGAAAGGATTATGCCTATCAGTTTTTCGCGATACGCATTAGCAGCCGTAATGAACGATAAATCGATCGAGGGCCGTGAATGGTTTACAGGTTCGTCGGCTGACAATGCAACCCGGTTCGCTAATTCAATGAACATATGATAATTCGCAGGTGCCAGGTATGCAAAACCTGATCGTAATTGATCTTTATCGAAAGGTTCGACAATCGGGATGTTAGATTTTAACGACAGCGCTTCAACAAAACCTGACCTTACATGTTTTAACCGATGCAGACACAATAAAACCGGTATTGGGAAATTAGCGCTTAACGCATTTAATATCCGGGTAACGATTTGAAAGCTACCTGCCGAACCACCTATAATAACAGCTTTATAATTCATACCTTTCAGTTCAACTTCTTTCTATATACTCCTTCATTTTTTTCAAGAGGTTCAAATATCCCTGGTGTATTCTGATTTTTGGTTATGGATTCCTTTAATCCGACGATCAGTGTTCCTGCACCCGCAATCGACTCATATATCTTTGCCAACAGTTTATCCTGATAGGTTGGATTAAAGTAAATTACCACATTACGCATCAGGATCAGTTTAATATTTTTCGGGGCTTTACTATAATTAATATCGTCCTTTATAAATTCGATATTTTTAATGAGAGTCGTGTCCCTGCGGGCTACATATTTTTCAAGTGTATAATAGCGTTCAAATTCCCGGTCACTCCGGAATCGCTTATAATTCTCAATAGAAATATCAAGCTTTTTCAGAGGGTATTCACCTGATTGTATCAATTCCAGCGATTCATCGCTGAAAATAGTAGCATAAATTTTAACTTTATCTAAAAGCTCCATCTCTTTCAGAAGTATGGCCAGAGAATATAATTCTCCACCTGAAACACAATAGGGAAGCCATATTTTAAAGTTCATCAATGCCTGTTCATTCATAGAAGAAAAATATTCTTCACGAAGCCAACGCCAAACAGACGGATCACGGAACATCTCTGTGGAAGGGACAAATAATTGTGAAAGGAATTTATCAAAAAAGCTTTTTTGTTCAAGAAGTTTTCTGTACAGGTTTTCAGGATTTGTAAGGTTATTTTTAGCAATGATATGTTCAAGCCGATATTTCAGCGAGGTTAAGGCGAAATTTGAAAAGTCAACATCATAGTTGCTTTTCACAAGTCGGATGATTTCTCTTATATCAACTATACCCAGCTCAACCATGTTTAATTTTCAAGTTGCTTAATGATTAATGGTTATAATATTCAAAATTCGTATTGTATTACCCCCTTTTGATTTGATGGGGGAGAACATATTTTTAATATCAAGACGAATATTGTTTACTTCAACTTTTTCATCGAGTTCAACCGTATTTCCCTCGGAGACATTAGCAAATAATAAAGCATCCGCTTTGCTCTTTTTACCGAACAACTGACTATGCGTCTTTCCTAGAACTTTATCAGAATGAAGATTAACAAGATAAAGAAATCGTTGATTTACCTTCTGAATTACACCTTCGGTATCGTATTCTACCACATAAAATGCCTGGTCGATAGCATTCAGGATCCCTTCAAG
This sequence comes from uncultured Bacteroidales bacterium, assembly GCA_964634105.1. Classification (GTDB taxonomy): domain Bacteria; phylum Bacteroidota; class Bacteroidia; order Bacteroidales; family UBA10428; genus UBA10428. The sequence goes on from CAZWIU010000075.1 coordinate 10,876, forward strand.
TTCTTCTTCCCTTCGTGCCGATTCTTCCTGTGTTGCTTTCAGTTCCTCCATATTCTGTCGCATTTCTTCCTCTTGTTCGGCCATTTCAGCGGCCTGTTGTTGTGATTTTTGGAGAAGTTCTGCTGTTTGTGAATTAATACGTGCGCTAATTATTGTTGATGCGAGGCTGTCGGCAATTTTTTCTCCAAGCGCAACCTGGTTTTCTTCAAATCGTTTCATAGAGGCTAATTCCAATACTCCAATCAGGTGATTTTCATGCATAATAGGTAATAGGAGTAAATTGGTAGGAGGTGCATCCCCAAGGCCTGATGTTATCTGAACATAATCTTCAGGAATTTCGGTAAGGTTTATTGTTTTTCGTTCCAGCGCACAGGTACCTACCAGACTTTCGCCAAGCTTAATCGTTTTCTGAAGGTATTTCTTCCGGTTATATGCAAATGCGGAAGCCAGATAGAGTTCTTTATCAGTCTCTTTTTCCAACAGGAACAGGCCACCCTGGATAGCATTGAGGTACCTGACTATCTCTTTGATGAAAACATCTGAAAGTTTCGACAGGTTATCACTGTTATTTCTAAGTATATCAGCAAATTTGGCAATACCCTCGTTCTGATATCTTCTTGCCTGGTTCTCCTCGGCATGTTTCAGCTGTTCATCACGGGTTTTTCGCATATTTTCTTTCAGGGCGATAAGGGTTTTCCCGAATGTATCGACTCTTCCCTGAAGGTTGAGATCGGCCTTAAACTTTTGTTTTAGGAGGTCTTCAACAAATTGCCGTTTCTCTTTCAGAGAATTGCTGATTGAATTCAGATTTTCGCTCAGCAGGGAATACTCGTAGGTCAAATCAGTACGGAGATCGTTGTCGGGAGTTTTCCCTTTCGAAAGGTCATAACTGAAATCTATTATATTATTCAGAGGTTGCCTGATAGTTCTGAAAAGGAATATTATTAAAACAATATATAATACGGTAAAAAGTAAGACAAAGAAGAGACCGCAGATAATCACCCGGTTCTTATGCTTTAGATTCTCGTGGTTAAGGGCATTAACCAGGCTATCAAATATGGAATTCAGGTCATTATATCGTTTGATCAGCTCGCCTTTTAATCCGGTTGCTTCCGACAACGAACCTATACGTTCTGAAAGGTTATTAATATTTTTAATCTGCCTTCCATAAGTATCGATATTTCCTTTAATGCTTTCAGCAAGTATTTCATCAGCCGCGAACAGGTCGGGATGATTGATAATATCCCCAAGAACATATTCCAGTTCACTGAATACTGATTTATTTGCAGCAAACAGAAATTCTGATTCATAGCCTGTAAGTTTAGAAGCAAGCCTGGTCAATTCATTCGAATTCAATTGTCCAAGTCCTTGAATGATCTCCCGGGAGGTATTGCGAACGGCTTGTATGTTTCCGAAATTTCGTGTCCCCAATTCCCTGATAGCAAGCATGAGCTGGTTAAAGGAAGTACCATACAATTGAGCAGCAACGGTAACACTATCTGCCAAGGGCATCACTTTTTGTTTTCTGAAGAGAGGCAGGTTATTTCTGATATAGGAAAGTGAATCGTTAAAGAGGTTCAGCGTTTTTTGAAAATTGACTGTATGAATGTTTTGACCTTCGGGATAAAAATCATCATATGTATCGATGTATGACATAAACTCATTGCACGACAGATAGCTATTTGACAGCAATCCATTCAGGTTATTTAACGACCGGCACATAATATTGCCATAATTCAAATTGCGCTGTACAATCAATGCAATACCTGTCAGCAGAGCCAGGTAAAAGAGGAACAAGGCAATGTGAATTACGAATCTGTGTTTTAACTGAATATGCTTGAAATTCATAGCATTAATCAATAAGTTTTATTCTAGCTCTTATAGTATGCATGTCCCTTCTTCTGGAATTTTACAGAATAGGAACCTAATATTGTTTCGTGCATGCCAAGGATCAGACATCCATTATCATATAGGTTTCTATGAAAAAGATCAAAGACTTTACTTTGTAAATTATAGTTAAAATAGATAATTACATTCCTACATAGAATCAGGTCAAACTTAACATACAAGGTATTCCCTTCTTTTACCAGGTCATGCTTCTTATAAATTGGTTTTTCCCGTAAAAAATCGTTCATCTTAATGCAGTCGTTGGCTTTATCAATGGTAAAGTACTTCTCATAGGGGATATCATAGTATTCTTCGTAGTTATAAGGATTTTCCTTTACTACCTTATCAAAATTATCAAGGTAGCCTATATTAAAACGATACTTGTATTCTCCTTTTTGAGCCTGTTCAATAACATCGGTATTCAGATCAGTTGCATAAACCTTGGTTTTCTCCAGCATGTCCATTTCATTCAGTATGATGAGCATTGAATACACTTCCTGTCCTGTTGAACACCCGGCGTGCCAAATGTTAATTGTAGAGTTGTTTTTGAGTTTTGGCAGAATAGCATAGCGTAAAGCATGCCATACGGGCGGGTCACGAAATAACTCAGTAGTGTTGACGGTAATTTCTTTGACGATTTTTTCTACGAATTCAGCATCGTTCTTAATTTTGATAAGCAGTGAATTCAAGTTTAGGCGATTATCGGCAAGTATCTTAGTTAACCTCCTTTTAAGCGATTTTTCCGAGTATTCACTGAAGTCGTATTTGGAAGCAGTCTTAAGGGCAAATATGAATAATTGAAAATCCTGATCAGTTACAGTCATACAAATTGAATTAATACCTACTTCCGTTCAATTTCCTATACATTCAATATTAAATCTATTAAAACTTCACGAATTATTAAAACAAATGCCTAAATAATTCCATACCTTCAATTCAAATATACCGATTTTCATTTCAAAATATAATTATCAGTTATGAACGGCTTTATTGCCTTCTAACGAAGTTTTATGCAAAAGGCGATACGGAATTGTTAACGCACTTTGTAAACACTTAGGGTTGTCGGGTGATTTTATGCGTCAAGAGTTCGATTTTTTCATGCAAGAGTTCGATATCGTATGGGTCTGACAAATAATCCCTGGCACCTGCAACCAGGCATTCTTCAATGAAAAGGCTTCGTGTTACTCGTGTGATCACAAGAATAGGTACCTCCGGCATAATAGTATTAATATCATTGATTAATGTCGAAGCCTCATCCATATCGGAATCGGGATAACACAACACAATGTCAGGGAACTGACTTGTCGATCGGAGTTTCTGACAGAGATCTGAGATGCTTTTTGAATAGCAGATCTCGGCCCTGTTTTTTAAAGAAGCAACTAATTGTTTATCATATTTTCTTACAGTTCCTAATACGAGTATACTCAGCAATTCAGCTTCTAGTTCCTGTATTTTCCTTTTTGTCCGTTTCATAAAATCGCCCGAGGCAGGTAATGTAAAATAGAATTCGGATCCTTTTGAAACCTCCGAAATGACATTTAAATCGCTCCCCATTAAACGAGCTAATCCACGCGCAATAGTCAAACCGATTCCTGCGCCTTCATACTGTCGGGCGATCGTATTATCAGCCTGTGTAAATCTTTCAAATATTAATCCCAGCTGTTCGGGAGGTATTCCAATCCCTGTATCCTTCACATAAAACTTAATTCCATTACCAACAACCGTATATCCAAACTTAATGCTTCCGTCATGAGTGAATTTTACTGCGTTTAATAACAGATTATGCATGATTTGTTTTAACCTGTGTTCGTCGCTGTAAATTAATGATTCATCATCTTCAAGAGGTATCTCAGGCACAAGCTCAATATGAGATTTCTCTTTATCTGATAAAGTTTCCCGAATAGAATGTTCCAACTGATGCATCAATTCGTTCAGATTAAATTTCTTTTTATTGATGATCAACTGACCGGAATCTATTTTTGATAAGTCAATAATATCACTGATCAGATGTAATAGTTGTTTGCCATTATGAACAATAAAGTCAATGTACTGATTTCCTTTCGTATCCGGTTCAATGAATTGTCGAAGAAACTGACTAAACCCCAGGATTGCATTCAGCGGGGTTCTTATTTCATGCGAAAGGTTTGACAGGAATGCAGATTTTAATTGATCTGCTTTTTCAGCTGCATGTTTTGCTTTCCTTAATTCCTTCTGTTTTTTTACCCACGGCGTTATATCCCTTCCAATGCCCATGATCCCTATTATGTTACCTTTCGGATCCTTTAAAGGTATTTTTGAGGTGGAATACCAGTGCCGGCCGAGATTAGTATCTATTACCTGCTCAATGATATTTAATTTTGCTTTGCCGCTGGAGATAATTTCACGCTCATCCTGCCTGTATTTTTGGGCCAGTTTCTTTGGATGAAAATCAAAATCGGTTTTCCCGATAAGTTCTTCAGGGCTTTTTGCGCCCATTACCTGAGATACCCACCTATTAGCCAGTATAAAACGACTCTCGGTATCTTTTATAAAGATATTATCAGGGATATTATTAATTAATTCCAGCAGTATTTGACGCTGATATAAATCTTCAGTATTATCATTTAGGCTTTTCTCCTGGTAATTCAGCTGACCGAGGATTACATCACTCCATTGATCGTTCTTGCAAAGATGCAGACTTAATAAGCTGGTCCGCTGCATTCCGTCTTCAGCAATATATCTGACTCTGAATTCCTCTTTCGTTACAGAACCATCGAGGACTTTTTTATACCATGCTGAAATATTAAAAGGCTCTTCGAAGCTGAATAGTTCAGTAATATGCCGGCTATGAATTGACGTACTTTCATTAAATAATTTAACAGCTTCGGGATTAGCTTTAATAATGTTGCCTTCAGGAGATATTATTATCAGGGCAATTCTTGCCAGATCGAATATATATGGATCAGTCGCATGATCTTTTCTCCAACCTTTTCTTTTATTTATCATTCTTAGGAAGGCCTGGCGAAAATCGTTACTAATATCTGATTACAAGTTACAATAAAAATAGCTGATCGAAAAACAATTTTAACAGGCATAAAAATTAAGAAAAACAAGAAGGTATCGTATGGTACTTTTTTCTAATTTCGGAACAACTAAAAATAAGCAGATATGAAAACAAGATTAACCTTTTTACTGATCGTTACTTTTTTTTCTGGAATTGTAATTGGTCAGGATTGTTCATTTTATTACCCTGAGCTGGCGGGAGCAAAACTAGTCTACAAAAATTACGATGGTAAAGATAAATATACAGGCAAAAATGCTCAGGAAGTGATCACCTATAATAAAACTGCTACGGGCGCTGAAGCAACCATAAATGTAAAATCGTACGACGAGAAAGATAAAATGGTTGGAGAAAGTACATTTGAAGTTTCCTGTAAAGACGGAGTCTTTTACATGGATATGAAGAACTTTATCAGCCCGGAAACGATGGCTGCATACAAGGATATGCAACTTACTATTGACAGCAAAAACTTGGAATTTCCAAGTCGTCTGAAAGTTGGTGATAAATTAAATGATGGAAGTGTTACGATGGATGTGAGCACAGGAGGCTTTAAAATCATGACTATTTCAGTACTGATCACGGAAAGAGTTGTTGAAGCCGAAGAAACAATAACCACACCGGCAGGTAGTTTTAAATGTTATAAAATTAGCCAGACAGTTACCTCTAAAGTTGGAATGAAGGTAGTAACCAAATCGTATGATTGGATATCACCAACTGTTGGTACAGTTAAGTCGGAAGCATATACTTCAGAGGGCAAGTTGAGCAGTCGAAGGGAACTGACCGAATTAAGCCGATAATTCTTTTGCCGGTTCTTACTGTAGTCTGTAAGTCACAGTATTTTCACTATAATGTATTCTAAGTACCCCTATGACAATAAGATTAACGAGTATCTTTTTTGCCAGGGGGTATTTTATTTTACACAAACGGCAGAAAGCCCGTAAGGTAATTTCATGGTTGGTCTTTAGAAAAGCAAGTAACTCTTCCTCTATCCGGTTATATTTAATCAACGTACCATGGGTTGAAGATTGCTTTCTCCATACATCTACCAGAACACTGTTAGCCACAAAATTCTCATCATTAACTCTCACAAATGCTCTCCATTGATTTTCTTTCCATGGTGCAAGATGAGGTTTTGTCATACTTTCTATTATAGTCACTTCAAGGATATTCTTCCCATCCACCGTCCAATTCCTGAAACTAAACTTAACTTCAGGTTTACAGTAGAGTTGTGCAGCCGATTCAATCATATAAACTTCTTCATCTGTTCTGATGCCGGCTATTGAACCATTATCCCTGACACCAACAAGCATTTTACCACCGGAAGAATTTGCAAAAGCGGAAAACGTCCGGGCAATTTTTTTAGCATCCGATATTTCATATTTAAAATCAAGATGCTGATGTTCCCCCTGGGCTATGAGTTGTTGTATATATTTACTCAAATGCTTAAAACTATAAGTTGGATAAAGATATTTTAACTTCATGAAAAAAGACAGGAAATTTGACGTCAATCCCGACCACATCATGGATTGATTTTCTTTAGGTGTAAAAACCTTAAAAGAAAGAAAATGCGAAAGATTTGAAGTCCTTATTTAAAAGAGTTCCCTGAACTAAAAACAGACCCTAAGCGTATCATAAAAATATCTTTATAAAGCTTTGGGATCTATTAATAAAATCAAAATGCTGTTATCTATGAATTATGGGAATATTGGTGGACTCCGTCCGCCGAAGCTCACCGATTAGTATTATTACAGATTGTATTCTTGAAGTGTCTGAATGATGAGCGAAGCTCACCTATGCTAAAGCTTCGGTGAGCAAACCTGCCTGGCCGGCAGGCAGGGGTGGAGGTTAGGGGAATCGAACCCCTGACCTTTTGGCTGCCAGCCAAACGCTCTAGCCAACTGAGCTAAACCCCCGTGAAAAGATTTCTTTGATAATCCGGAACTACTGTAATATTGGTAAGATTCCGTCCGGCGCAAAAATAAAAAAAAATCACTGTTGTCCTATTAAATTCAATGTTTTTTATAATTCGTACCTACGGTACTTTTCTTTAGCCTGTCCAGAGGCTAATTATCTGTAGAAAAAGTCACATGCGAAAGTTTGAGCCCCGCAGTTGGCGATATATCCTTATTCTCTTTAAATTCATAGGTTTTGAAATTTTAAAAAATATTTTAATCGGGCAGTAGTGAAAAAAATAATTAATTCAAACGGTCGTATAGAAATTGTCATTACATTGTTCAAGAGGACAATCAATTGCTTGCTTTCTCCTGAGCAACAGGATGAATTAATATTAATGTTACTATTGACGATCAGAAATAATATATTGGAATGGATTAATTGTTGGTCTTTTTTTTAACTTTATATAGTACTCAAAAATACGTGTATGAAAATAAATATGACTCTTGGCATCATTATGTTACTCGTGTTTGGGTGTAAATCGCCTGAAAAGATGTTCCAAAAAGGAGATTATGACAGCGTAATTGATGTCACTATAAAAGATATTTTAAAAGGGAAAGCCAACGATGATGATAAAATTATGCTGGATAAAGCATTTAACCTGGCAAACCAGCGTGATCTGCAACAGGTGGATCTTCTTTTGCAGGAGAACAGGCCTGAAAATTACGAACAGATTTACTATTTATATTCTAATCTGAGTGCAAGACAAAACAAAATGCAACAGGTTTTGCCTTTATCAATTCACGGGCGACAGGTAAACTATAAATTTGTTGATTATAATACGAAGATTGTCGAAGCAAAGAAGAAGGCTGCAAATTATTTTTATACCACAGGTGTTTCAAGGATGAGCCTTAGAACAAAAGAAGGATACCGTGAAGCATATTTTAACTTTCAGAAGGTAAAAGAATATCGGCCGAGCGATTACCCGGATCTGGAAAAAAAATTGATCGAGTCGCGTGAGAAAGGAATAAGTCGTGTGCTCCTGCATGTTGATAGCAGGGTGCCGGGGAAAATTCCTCCGGATATATGGCGCAATTTAAATAGCATTAATACTTCCGAATTGAATAGTACCTGGGTTGAATTCGATCTGGATGACCGTGGTCAAAAAACAGAATATGATTATTATATAACGGTAATTGTCCGTGGCATAGAACTCACTCCCCCGTCTATATCCACGCGTGAATACATTCGTCGGAAGAAGGTTCAGGATGGATTCCAATATGTACTTGATGCAAGAGGAAATGTCATGAAGGATAGTCTGGGGAACGATATCAAAGTTCCGAAATATAAGGACCTGGCATGCACTGTCATTGAAACAAAACAGTTCCGATCGGCCACGGTCAGAGGCGATGTGGAATTTGTATCAGCAAATCCAAGCAGGTTGTTGAAAAGTGAACCTGTTGCTGGGACATCGGTATTTGAGCATATATCTGGCAAAGCGGTCGGAGACCGGGAAGCTCTTCTTCCGGAGGATTTCAAGCTGATTAATATGGATGAAGTCCCCTTCCCTGACGATTATTCAATGATAAACGATTGTACCATGATACTCCGCCAGGCAATCAGCGATCTGATACGGAATAACCGAAATATAATTTACTGAGATTCCGGGGATAGTATCAGTAAAAATTTATTCTATAAAGATTTATTGTTTGAATGAAGTCTAAACGGCTATTTTTATAGTATAAAATGATTTATTGTATATCGACGTAAAATTGTATTTTCGCCTCCCCGATAACGTCGTAAATGATGAGTGGAATCTCAACAGAAAGAGTCAAGGAAAGAGCAGTGCTCGTTGGCATTATCAATAATGATCAGCCTGAAGAAGTTGTAACAGATTACCTGGAGGAGCTCGCATTTCTGGCAGACACGGCCGGAGCAATACCAGTTCGGGCGTTCATGCAGCGTATTGAGAGTGCAAATCCCCGTACATTAATCGGCAAAGGAAAACTTGATGAGATAAAGGAGTTCATCCTGATTCATGAAATTGATATCGTAATCTTCGACGACGAACTTACCCCCAGCCAGTTGAGGAATCTTGAAAAGGACTTTGAATGCAGGGTTCTTGACAGGACCAATCTGATACTGGATATTTTTGCCAGCAGGGCCAAGACAGCTCATGCCAAAACGCAGGTAGAACTGGCACAGTATCAATACCTGTTACCACGGCTGACAAGAATGTGGACACACCTCGAACGTCAACAGGGAGGTATTGGTTTAAGAGGTCCTGGTGAAACTGAGATAGAAACTGACCGTCGTATCATCCGCGATAAGATTACCCGGCTCAAGGATAAACTCAGCAGGATTGACCGTCAAATGGTAACGCAGCGTAAAAGCAGGGGTAAAATGGTTCGGGTAGCACTGGTTGGTTATACCAATGTAGGCAAATCGACCTTAATGAATCTGCTTAGCAAATCGGATGTATTTGCAGAAGACAAGCTTTTTGCCACCCTCGATACAACAGTGCGGAAGGTGGTTATTGGCAACCTCCCTTTTTTACTTTCAGACACGGTTGGCTTCATCCGTAAGCTTCCTCACAGCCTTGTAGAGTCATTTAAATCGACCCTCGACGAAGTGCGGGAATCAGATATTCTGTTACATATAGTAGATATTTCGCATCCAAACTTTGAAGAACAGATTCATGTTGTCGAACAGACATTGCACGAGATAGGAGCAGGCAATAAGCCTGTGTACGTCATTTTCAACAAAATTGATGCCTATAGCTATATCCGTAAAGATGAAGATGATCTTACCCCTCCCACAAAAGCGAACTATTCTCTCGAAGAATTGAAGAAGAGCTGGATGGCTAAGAGCAACACCTGCTCCATTTTCATCTCGGCTTTACAAAAACAAAATATTGAAGAATTACGCAAGATGTTATATGAGAAAGTGAAAGAAATACATGTTACCCGGTATCCGTACGATCATTTTCTCTACTGATCACTTTCCAGCTCGTTAAGTTTATTCATAAAGAACACGCGTGTTTCAATTTCTTTCCCATCACTGAATCTGATCTGGTAAGGAATACCGGTAACCGAGGAACGGGATGCTATATAGGGTTTGCTGATTTTTTATTTCAAAGTAGTTAAATGTTTGTATTACAATT
>CAZWIU010000076.1:0-20817 GCA_964634105.1 uncultured Bacteroidales bacterium
TCTCGTATGCCGTTCTCACCGCAGCTTCCATCACACCGCCGGTATTTGCAAAGATATCGGCAGCTCCTGATGATATCCCCATGGGAGCATCCATTTCGCCATCCGGTAATGAATTGAAATCGATCCCTGCCTGTTTGATCATTTTTCCCAGTTCACGTGTTGTTAAGACATAATCCACGTCCTGGTACCCGCTATCGGTCATTTCGGGGCGTTGCGCTTCAAATTTCTTTGCCGTACAAGGCATGATAGATACCACAACAATATCCTTCGGATCTTTATTTATTTTTTTGGCATAATATGTTTTAGCCAGCGCTCCGAACATCTGTTGAGGAGACTTGCAGGTGGAAATATTGGGTAAAATATCGGGATAGAAATATTCGGCAAATTTGATCCAACCTGGCGAACACGATGAATATTGGGGCAAAGCCACCGGTTGTTTGTCGGCAAGTGCTTTCTTCAATCGTAAAAGCAATTCGGTACCCTCCTCCATAATGGTTAAATCGGCAGTAAAATTGGTATCAAAAACCTTGTCGAAGCCAAGCTGACGCAAGGCTGTTACCATTTTACCTGTTACCAGGGTGCCGGGAGGATTGCCGAAGCATTCACCCAACGCAGCACGAATTGCAGGGGCGGTTTGCACAACGACAAACTTGTTCGGGTCGTCGATAGCATCCCAGACACCTGAAATATGATCCTTTTCCGTAATAGCACCAACAGGACAAACGGCGCTGCACTGTCCGCACTGTACACATGCAACATCGTACAGATCGCTGTCAAAGGCAGGTCCTACTTTCGATTCAAATCCCCGGCCCTGGGCAAACAGCGAACCTACACCCTGCACCTCGTTGCATACTACCATGCAGCGGCGGCACTTAATACATTTTCCTGAATCGCGCACAAGTGCGGGAGTCGAATCGTCAATCAAAGATTCCAGCGTTTCACCTGTAAAACGTACACGTTCAATGCCCAGTTCAAATGCCAGTTGCTGAAGTTCGCAATCGTTATTCCGGACACAGGTTTTACAATCGCCACAATGTTCTGAAAGCAGAAGTTCAACGACAAACCGGCGTGCATCGCGAACATTTCTTGTATTGGTGAATACTTTCATACCCTCGGCCGCAGGTGCTGCACACGAAGCAATAAGTCCACGCGCTCCTTCCACTTCAACCATACAAACCCTGCATGCGCCTTTTGGGATTTGCTTTTCGAGATAGCACAGGGTAGGGATATGAATTCCGGCTTTCTTTGCAGCTTGCAGAATTGTTGAACCGTTCTCAATCTCAATCGGAATATTATTGATCTGTAATTTCATAATCATGTTACATCTTTAGGGTGAAACTAACATTTACCATAATCGCAGCGCAGACATCGTTTAGCCTGATGGATGGCTTCTCCTTCAGCCCAGACCAATTCCACTTCATCGAAATTATGCTTGCGCCTTTCAGCATCGAGTACACGCATAGGAGCCCGTGGAAATGGTTCCGGATCGGCATCGGGATCGAAGAATGTGTCGAGCACTTTATCCTTTCTCCAGAACTCATTACTCTTACCGGTCAGGAACATATCGATACCAACGGCAGCTCTTTCTCCTCCGGCTACTGCTTCAATGACTGATGAAGGTCCAGTAACGGCATCGCCACCCGAGAATATCCAGTCGACAGAGGTCTGCCCGGTTTGCTTGTTGCACGCTATTTTAGAATTATCGTTCGCAGTTAAATGATATCCGCCTGCAAGCGACTCGCAATCGAGTGTCTGTCCGGTAGCCACAATGATTTGATCGGCTTCCATAACAATCTGCTCGTCACTTTCGACGGGTCGGCGACGACCGCTGGAGTCGAAACTTCCAAGCTTCATCTTGGTGCATCGGACGCTACTGACTTTCCCGTTTTCGGTAAGGATCTCTTTCGGATTGGTCAATGTATACAACCTGATGCCTTCCTCAAGAGCAGCTTCTATTTCTTCAGCCCATGCAGGCATCTCCTCCCGGGTACGTCGATATACTATATCAACCTGTCCGGCACCAAGACGGATAGCGGTTCTTGCAGCATCGATAGCAGCATTTCCTCCGCCTACGACAATGATCTTTTTACCAACAGGCACTGAACCACGCAGGTTATAGGTCTGCAGGAATTTCAAAGCGTCAACAACACCCTCGCTGTCGATTCCCGGGATAGAAGGTTTTATCCCGACAGGTGCACCCACACCAATAAATACGGCTTCAAAACCTTGCTCCCGTAAGCCATCGAGCGTAAAGTCACGTCCCAGTTTCATCCCGGTGAAGATATCGACACCTATATTTTCGATCATCCTGATCTCGCGGGCGAGAACCTCCCTGGGTAGCCTATAAGCAGGTATAGTCTGTACCAGCATACCTCCCGGCCGGTGTTCAGCTTCAAATATTTTAGGCTTATAGCCAAGACGTGCAAGAAAATAGGCACACGACAAGCCGGCAGGGCCTGCCCCGATGATGGCTATTTTCCGTTTTGCATTTTCCTCATTTTCCCTGATTTCGGGAACCTGGACCGTAATTTCCTGGTCGGCCATATAGCGCTTCACTCCCCTGATCGAAATGGGTTCGTCAATTGTAGAGCGACGGCATTTCACTTCGCAGGTATGGAAACATACCCTGGCGCATACTGCTGCAAAAGGATTCTTTTCACGATGCAGTTTCAACGCCTCTTCATACCGTTTTTCGCCCACCAGGGATATAAACCCGGGTACATCAACGCCGGCAGGGCAAGCGCTCTGACAGGGAGCCCTGACAATATGAGAACATACTCCCGATGGACATTTATTTTCTTTGATATGACTTTCATACTCGTGTCGGAAATACCGGATGGTGGAAAGCACAGGATTTGGAGCCGACTGGCCCAGCCCGCAAAGCGAGGTCTTTTTTATCCATGCTCCTAATTCAAGTAACTTCTCGATATCACCCTCTTCTCCTTTTCCGGTGGTAATACGATCGAGTATCTCGTACATACGCTTGGTACCAACACGGCATGGAGTGCATTTACCACAGGATTCTTCCAGGATAAAATCAAGGAAGAATTTTGCCACATCGACCATGCACGAATCTTCATCCATTACCACAAGGCCTCCTGAACCCATAATAGCTCCGAGTTCATTCAGCGATTCATAATCGAGCGATACATCGAGGTGTTGCTTTGGTATACACCCGCCCGAAGGACCTCCTATCTGGGCAGCTTTAAAAGCCTTGCCTCCCTTGGTACCTCCTCCAATATCATATATCAAATCGCCCAGGGTGGTTCCAACTGGCACTTCAAATAACCCTGAATTAGCGATAGAACCAGCCAGTGCAAAAATTTTAGTGCCTTTGCTCTTCTCAGTACCGTTCTGGGCAAACCATTCACCGCCTTTTTCAATGATTACACTGATGTTGGCAAAAGTTTCCACATTATTCAGTACAGTAGGCTTTCCCCACAATCCCGCCTGGGTGGGAAATGGCGGACGGGGACGAGGTTCACCGCGTTTGCCCTCGATAGAGGCCATTAGGGCAGTTTCTTCACCGCAAACAAAAGCTCCCGAACCCATACGTATTTCAAGGTCGAAACTGAATTTACTCCCAAGAATATTGTTACCAAGCAGTCCCATTTCACGGGCCTGTGATATAGCCATATTCAGCCTTTCAACGGCCAATGGATATTCAGCCCGGCAGTAGACATATCCCTGCGACGCTCCAATGGTATAGGCGCCAACGATCATCCCTTCAATAACACTGTGAGGATCGCCTTCAAGGATACTGCGATCCATATAGGCTCCGGGATCGCCTTCATCAGCGTTGCAAAGGATGTATTTCTGATCGGCTTGCTCCTTACGAGCCAGTTCCCATTTCATATGTGTAGGAAATCCGGCACCACCGCGACCCCGTAATCCCGATTTTTTCATTTCTTCAACGACAGCTTCCGGCTTCATTTTATTCAGTACTTTTGCCACCGAAAGATAACCGCCTACCCCGATATAATCCGTAATGCTTGTAGGATCGATATTTCCACATCGCCGGAGTACAATCTTTTTCTGACGATTGAAGAATTTAATATCATCGGCTTTCGCAACAGGCTTTCCATCTTCATCGTTATGGTATAGCAGCTTTTCAACAGGCTTGCCCTGTTTGAACTGTTTATCGATAAGCTCACCGATATCCTCGAGCTGGACTTTCTGATAAAATATCCCTGATTTTTTAAGTAACATAGCAGGGCCTTTTGAGCATGGCCCAATACAACCTGTAGACTTAATGAGGATCTTCTTATCGAGACCGTTCTCCTTAAGTTTCTTTTCCAATTCAGACCGGACTGTTACCGATCCACAGGCAATACAACCACCACCCATGCATACATGAACGATTTCGTCGTATTTTTTAAAGTCCTTTTGTTGTTGATCGGCAAGTTGATTTACTAATTTCTCGAGTTCACTGGCACTTTTAATCGTCTGCATACCCTGAGACTTTTTTGGGTTACTCATATTTCTCTAAAATTTCATTTATTTTCGAAGGCTTAACACTTTGGAAAGTTTCGTCGTCGACCATCACCACCGGGGCGAGTCCGCACGCGCCAAAGCACCTGCCAACCTCCAGCGTGAACTTCCGGTCTGCCGTTGTTTCACAAATACCAATATTAAGCTGATTCATCAAGGCTTTCAATACTTCCTGTCCGCCACGAACATAGCAGGCAGTTCCCAAACAAACACGAATAGTATGCTTACCTTTAGGAGTAGTAGAAAAATAGGAATAAAATCCAACCACTCCGGCAACCTCACTATATGGCTTCCCGAGCTTTCTGCTGATACGTTTAAGAGCTTTGTCCGGCAGGTATCCGAATAAATTCTGGCTAGATTGCAGAATCGGAATCAAAGCCCCCTCTTTATCTTTATGCAATTCAATGATCCTGTCTAACTGCGCATAGAGTTCTTCCTCATTCACTTCACCCTGACAGGCAGAAGGTTGTGCTTTCGCTTTGTTATCAGTCATAGCTAATAAATAATTTTATTGTTATTTACGTAACAAAAGGCTGTAAAGTAATAAAAAAAAGAAAAAATAAACATGGTATTTGTTAGTTTATACTCTTTCTTAATAATTACTGGCTACTTTTCGCATCTTCTTTTAAGATTTAGAGAACTTTTGTAAATGGCGTTTACCCTTGGGCGTGCCGTCGCCATAGTAGCTCTGGCACGTCGGCGACAAGACTCAAATTGATTTTCTCGTCGCTTGCGCTAAATCTGACGCTAGTGAAACGCGTTCAGATGATCAACGATTGCAAACGATTTGTGATAGCGGATAATAGTATTTCTTCCAAGATCTGAATTCATTAGCCTGAAGCAATCCTCAGGATCTATTATTGGACTTAATTTGCCAGGGTAAAAAACATCATCGGAACGACATTTAGTAATAAATTGTAAATTTACTCTCTTTCAATTTTCAAACTATACAGGGTCATTTGCACCTAATATGTTATACTATCAATTTGAACTGAGATGACACCATCACGATTTACACCTATAGAGAAGAAGTTCATTGGCAGTGGAAATAATCAGTTCTACCCGACGAATTTTCCCTATATTATTGTTGATAATTTTCCGCTGTTGGGATTCCTGACCGCAGTACGATTTCTTGAATGGGTATCGGCAAACCCGACCGGTGTCGTCAGCCTGCCTACAGGTAAAACGCCTGAATTCTTCATTGTTTGGACGGTGTATCTGTTAAATAACTGGGATACTGAAAAAGGCAGAAAAATACGGGAAGAGTTTGGGCTTGGGAAAATGGAAAAACCGGTATTGAAAAACCTGCGTTTTGTCCAGATGGATGAATTTTATCCGATCTCCTCCAGGCAGCATAATAGTTTCTGCAACTATGTAAAGCAATTTTATATCCAGGGATTTGGCATCGATCCGACCGGATCTTTATTCATTGATTCCGACAGGATCGGGCTTCCCCAGGGAAAACATTTTTCGGAGGTATTTCCCGATTCAAGGATCGATCTTTCGCTTCGCTACCGTGAACCGGTGAGTGCTGCTGAATTATTACAGCAACAATCCATTTTCGCCATCGATAACTGGTGTACTGAATATGAAGTCAACATCAGGGAAATGGGAGGCATCGGATTTTTCCTGGGTGGCATTGGCCCCGATGGACATATAGCATTCAACACGCGGGGATCCGACCATCATTCCACAACGCGCCTTACCGCCACTAATTTTGAAACACAAGCTGTTGCCGCTGCCGATCTTGGAGGTATAGAAGTATCGAAAAACAGGCTGGTAATTACCATAGGACTTGAAACAATTACCTATAATCCTGACACTGTTGCCATTCTTTTTGCTGCCGGTGAAGCAAAAGCACAGGTTGTTCAGAATGCACTTGAGCAATCGCCTTCAAACTTGTATCCCGCAACGGTGCTTGCAAAATTAAAGAATGCCCGCTTCTATCTTACGAAAGGAGCTTCGTGCCTGTTAAAAGACCAGGTTGAGGCATATTATAATAACGGAGCATGGAGCCAGGAGAAAACCGACAGGGCTGTTATTGATCTTTGCTGCAGGTTGCAGAAATATGCACATCATCTCACTCTGGATGAGTTGAGAGAAGATACCTTCTGCAGTAGGATCCCTAATCTTTCTGACAGTACCGTTTCATCGGTAATTAATTCGACGCTCCAAAAGCTGGAAAAAGGGCTTGTTTCGGAACAGAACCAGGTATACCTGCATACAGGCCCTCATCATGACGATATCATGCTGGGTATGCTTCCCCACATTCACCGGTTGTTGCGAAATGAGAGCAACAGGGCCGTAATTACTGTGCTCACCTCGGGGTTTACCGCCGTAACGAACAAATTCATGATTGAGGCACTTGAAAACACACTTTATTTCCTCGATAAAGGATTGATCCAGATGACCGATTATCCTGACTTTTTTGATGAAGGGTACAAGATGAAGCGCGATAAAGATGTGTATCATTATTTAATTAAAGTTGCATCGGGTGAACCCTATGAATTGAAGCGCGGACTATCGCACCGGATTATCAGGGCGCTGGTTGAAATTTTTGAGATAACAAGCAAAGAACATTTACGTGAGCAGATCGCATATGTATTGAATACACTTCGTACCAGCTACGACGGCGAAAAGAATCCTGAGTTCCTTCAGCGGCTTAAGGGTATGATAAGGGAATTTGAGGAGGAACTCGTATGGGCTTATTTTGGTATTCAAACCCATAATATACATCACCTCCGACTGGGTTTTTATACGGGAGAAATATTTACAGAGCAACCTGACCGAACCCGCGATGTTCAGCCTGTATTGGAACAACTTCGGGAGACAGATCCCACTGTTATTAGTCTCGCATTCGATCCGGAAGGCAGCGGCCCCGATACACATTATAAAGTGTTACAGGTAATTGCCGAGGCAGTACGCCTGTGGAAAGAAGAAAAGGATCTTTCATCTTTAAGGATCTGGGGATACCGTAACGTTTGGCATCGTTTTCACCCGGCGGAAGCAAATGTAATTGTTCCTGTTTCGCTTAATGCCATGGCGGTTATGGACAATGCCTTTACAAACAGCTACCTGAGCCAGGTGAATGCGTCGTTTCCAAGTTATCAGTACGATGGAAAATTCAGCGACCTCACTAAAAAGATTTGGGTTGAACAGCTGAAAACAATCCAGTTGTTGATTGGCAAACATTTCTTTTACCAGCATGCAAGTCCGAGGATACGCGCAACCCATGGATTATTGTTCTTCAAGGAAATGGATGTAGAAGAATTCCTGTTGCATGCCAGAAAGCTTGAAGAATCGATGGAGGGGCAGGTAGGAAGGTTTTTAAGATAAACAGCACTCGCCAGGATATTCTAAGTGTCAATTTCGATATCCGATATTCGTCATTCGTTATTGGCTATTGGCTATTGGATATTGGATATTAAATATTAAATATTGCACACTGGATATCATTATTGTCCGGTTAAATTCAACGTTTTTATATTTCGTACCTACGGTACTTTCCTTTAGCCTGGTCAGAGGCTAATTATCTGTAGAAAAAGTCACATGCGAAAGTTTGAGCCCCGTAGGTGGCTATATCCTTATTCTCTTTAAATTCAGCCGTTTTGAAATTTTAAAAAATATTTTAATCGGACAGTAGTGATTTAATATTTTAATAGCAACACGGATTCAGAATACAGACAGCAGGAGCTCTATACTCTGAATGTAAAACTCAGAATGGGTATCCCTATATAATAATCATCGATCAATGTTGTATCCTGAAAGAAACCAAAGTCAACCGACATTTTTCGCGCAATGAATTTAACGCCATAATTAATAATATATCTTCGTTCCTCATTGATAGGCCACCGATATAGTTCAGCTTCCAGGGCAATCCGGTTCGATACCCTGCATATGCCGTTAACAAAAAGAACCGGCCTTTTCAGGCTGACATATGGATCCAGGACATCGTACCCTAAGCCGATACCAATATTCCTTTCCTTATCACCATAAGTGAAGTTTAACAGCGAAATACCAATGTTATTATCCAGGCTGAAATACTTCCCGTTGATAAATAAGAAACCCGTTGCAATTCTGCTATACTTCGAAAGAGAAAAGCTGAACTGAGGGAACAACATGAAGTTCGGATGATGGCCTTCTTTCTTATCTTTAACCAGCAGTGAAATAAAATCGAACCCGGCATTCAGGGAAAAGTAATCCGTAATACCATAACCAACTGTATTCATCACCACCCATGTGTTCCTGAAATAAAATTCTCTTTTCCCCACGGGAAATGCGGAGGGTGATACCAGGTAATAATTCGAAGAAGGATTTTCATACCAGAAATTGCCTTTGCTGATACGATAAAATTTCACCTCATCAATACTTTTAACGTTGGCGGACGGAAAGGTTATAATGCCCAACGAGGAAGAGTTAATTGAAAGTAACGAATCATTCTGTGAAACAAGTTCGCCATTGAGCGTGCTTTTATCTTGCATCTTTACGACGACAAATTTCTTTCCGACGGTTAGACTATCACTTACTGGTTCCTGTGTAAAAACATTGGAACACAATAAAAACATGAAGAGCCATGAAATACTAATTCGAATTACCATGCCATTCCTATTAAATAACTGATTTACACGTCATCTCTTAATACCCCGCACAGTATATTGGGTATATAAGCTATGTGCCATACCCTGGCCGGCATAAAATCTAAAACAGATTGTATCGCCATGAATATAATGGGGTTCATAAAATCCTTCGCTAATTTCGGGATATTCAAGGTTTCCATCTTCGTCTACCTGCAGCGGTGTCTTATCCCGTTGCACCTCTTGCCCGTCTTCGGTCGGTACGGTCCCCGATCCCCAGTCTACATTTATCCTGTTTATGTGAAAAAACGATTTCTGCACCGACCCGGCATAGAAAAGAGTTTTCGATCCTCCGGTAATACGATCGCTTGAATAATCGTAGGTCGCATAGCTATGGACTATCGTAAAGTCGTATTTGCCGATAAACTTATTACGGTAGTCCAAACCCTCTTTCTCACAGGAAAAAAGTATGATAGCGGCAAAGAATAATATTATTGATCTTTTCATACCAACAGTCGCCTCGATTTTTTAAAACAAAAGTAACTTCCGGCTTTTAACGATTTCGCCTTCTGGATCTTTCAGCCGGATAAAATATATTCCGTATCCTATCCAGGAAGAGATATCAATAACAGATTCTGCCTGAACTACAGGCGCTGTATACACAATCTGGCCAAGAATATTTCGTATCTCCAGCTTCAATACCTTATCCAGCAGCACGTTGTCGATATGGACGATAATTTGTTCTCTTGCAGGGTTGGGGAAAATATTCAATGTTCCCGCTTCGGTCTCCGGAATATTTTGCTGGCAGGCCGCTTCGCCGTATAATAATGTAACCTCCGACTGGCTGAGCGCCCGGTCGAAAATCATAACTTCGTCAATCAGACCGTTGAAAAAAGAAAGATAATAATCGGCACCGATTCTGATATTAATCCCGTTCCCGGTAGTATAATCAGCCGCTGCAGAAGCTTTTAGCTGTCCGTCCACATAAATCGACAGGGTATTCCCGTTGAATGTACCGACGGTAAAATACCAGTTGCCGTCGTTATAGGTTTCGCTTGTCGACAGGTAATATTGATTATTATTGGTAGTAAGATTAAAAATATTATCGCAGGCCGACATGGTGAATCCGTTCGCATAGTAATTGACATGTTTTGAGACAATAGAAGAACCATTAGTTTCGGTAAAATTCACCCAGGCCGCCAGTGAAAATCCGTCGAACATATTCAGTCCGCAGGTATTTGTGAGTTCAATATAACTATCGTATCCGTTAAAATAACAGGCGCTGTTTTCATTCCCGCACCTATCGGCAGCCATCGTAACATTGTGCATCAGCCCGTCGTGCCCGTTGCCGCTTTCATCGTTGGCATTGCCGGTGAAGGGATAATAAGCCAGCGGGTCGGGAGACTCATTGTTATTACATCCATCATTATAAAGCGTAACTATTTCCTGATCACTTAATGTCCGGTTATAAATACGGATATCGTCAATACTCCCTTTATAATGATGATTACCCGGATCGTAACTGTATCCATATCCTATCAGGAGATCCTGGAGCGTATTGATATCGCCTGAAGCTTTTCCGATATCCGCCTGCAGAATACCATCAATATACAGATAAACTTTATTCTGGACGCTATTATATACACCGGCAATAAATTTCCATTCTCCATTGTTAACTATCCCATCGCTACAGGCGTCTTCATTGGCGCCGGCTGCAGCATAAAACATGATATGGCCATTGCGGGTGCAATACCCCTGATCCCCGTTATTCAATTCAAGATAGTAACCATTCCAATACCCCGGATATTGCTTATTTATTACAGATACCCAGCGATCGTCTGTTGTATTTATCCAGCATGTAACGGTAAAATCTTCCGAGTTGCTGAAATCAATGAGATCATTATTCGGCACAGTTATCTCATCATCGACTCCATCGAAATAGTAAGCGCAATTTTCATTGCCACATCTGTCGGTGGTAAGTGTTGCCCCATCCACCACTCCATTATTGTTATTGCCGCTTTCATCGTTGGCATTGCCGGTGAAGGGGTAAAAAGCAACCAGTCCGGAAATAACATCTTCTTCCCCTTCATGATACAAGGCCGTGATTTCCTGATCATTTAACATCCTGTTAAATAAACGGATATCATCCATAATGCCTTTGTAATATACATAACCTGTCTCAAGCGTGAGGCCATAACCGATTTGTAAATTCTGAGTTGTTTTAATATTGCCAGAAGATGCACCGATATCAGATTGCTGAATACCGTTAATATACAGCTTGACTGCATTTATTTCATGGTCATATACCCCGGTAACAAATACCCATTCATTGTTATTCACTACTTCGTCGCTGCAGGCATCTTCCTTAGCGCCTGCGGCTGCATAAAACAAAATATGGCCCTGCTCCGTGCAATAACCTGAATTATCGCTATTAAGAACCACAAGATATCCGTTCCAATAGCCCGGATACTGCTTATTAATAAGTTGTACCATGCGGGTATCCGATGATTTCATCCAGAGAGCAATGGTGAAGTCTTCGGAATTGTCAAAATCGATGAGATCGCTATTCATAACAGTAATCCGGTCGTTAACACCGTCGAAGTAATATGCGCTATTTGCCTGTCCGAATCGATCGGTGGTAAGTGTTGCCCCATCTACCACTCCATTATTGTTATTGCCGCTTTCATCGTTGGCATTTCCGGTGAAGGGGTAAAAAGCAACCAGTCCGCTTTCAGGAACCTGGGCCCTCATATTGAACATACCTATAACAGGGAAAAAGACGAGGAAGAAAAAGAACTTTTTCATGACATTACAAATTTTCAATCGCCAGTAACTTGGTTGAAACTAAAACCAGATCGTTGATCTGTTTGAGTGCAGCCCTTTGTGTAAGAAGCGTTATGAATTGATGAAGCAACGTAACACTGTCTATATATCTTCCGAAATCACTTATCAGGGCTTAAATTACTTACAATCAAAACAATACTAAGATGGAAATACAGGAAGAAAGGTTGCGTGATGTTCTCTTTCTATTGATGCGGGTTAAAAGAATTGCTTTCTCCCGATCAAGGTATATATTTCTTTCTACGAAATTGCCTCTCGGATTGCATACAAACGATCTTAGACACAACTTTCAATCGATATGCTCAAGCGAGATGTGATTGCTTTAGTCCTGATCAAGTATCATAAAATGCCCTATTTGGGTTTATTCAAGAAGCAGATCACGAAACTGATCGATTTCATTTATTTCAGGGTGGTAATCGATAAAAGTTTCATTACGGCCAACCCATTCGACTGAGTTTTCATGTATCAGCTCCGAAGAATTTCCTGAAATAATACGTTCATAGCTGCTCCAGGGATACTGCCTGAAATCTTGACATATACAGTGCAATTGAGGATTCGCATGAATGTAAAATACAAGATTTGTGAAATACCTTTCATCGGTTACCACTTTTCGTTTAAAAGGGTTTTCAAAGAGGCTCCCATGTCTTTTTTCCTGCTTATTGATAGCTTTTGAGTAACTTGTAAATAACCGATGAAAAGCTTGGCTGGCCAGCTCGCCAGGTTCATTCCCCAGAAGCTTTGCATCTTTCAGAAGCAAAGCTTCTGTCCGCTCTTTCACCCGAATCAGCAAGTGAAAATGATTTGGCATTAAGCAGTAAGCGTATACTTCGATAAAAGGCATTAGGTATTCCTCCATTCGGCGAAGGAAGAATTTGTAATTTTCAGGCTTATAGAATATAGTATCGCCATTATTGCCACGGTTAAATACATGGTAATATTTTCCTTCTTCAAGAGGCATTTGTAATGGTTTCATTCATTGGTATGTATTGTTAGATGTTTTGCACCCTTCAGATATAAAGCATTTTAATCTGTTTTGGGTGTGTTACTAAACGATTGTAAACAAGTTATTTAACGATGAAAATAAATCTAAAAGATGTTGGAAAATTTTATTTCAAATCATTATTCCCTCTAACTCCCGGCCAATATACAAAAATATCCGGTTCATTTTTCTTGTTCTGCTGATAAATTCGATATACTACGTTGTTATATTACTGTTCTCCTATGCGGGACTATTCATCCAATGTCGCA
Source organism: uncultured Bacteroidales bacterium (assembly GCA_964634105.1). GTDB lineage: Bacteria > Bacteroidota > Bacteroidia > Bacteroidales > UBA10428 > UBA10428. Next base: position 13,155 of record CAZWIU010000076.1, read on the forward strand.
TCTTCAGGACATTGATCCCAGGCTGATAGATGTTGCTGCATGGTATACTGTGCAGCAACTCTATATAGTTCAGTAAAACGATTATTCAGTTACTTTTCAATAACAACCCGGTCGAGAGGTTCGTCGGGCGAGCAGAGGGTATAAAATTCCATGGTGAGTAAATCGGAGGTAACAATGACTTTCACGGCGCCATAGTCACTATTATAGCAATATGATGAAAACAGGTCTTCCGGAAGCGGATTAACATCGCAGGCGTGCAAGTTCTTTCCGCCACATCCGGAGATGATATAATAAAGCCCGTCCTCCCAGGTTTTTTGTATCCGGCTGTAAATATGATCGTGCCCTGAAAAAACCATATCCACACCCAGCCCGTAATAGTTAAACTGTGTTTTTTCATGATTTCCATGGGAACCGCAGGAATAGGGTGCAAAATGCGTATAAACAATATTAAAAGGTGTTGTTGATTTGATCAGTTGCCTCTCCAGCCATACTTCCTGCTCGAGCATATTCTCTTCCAGGCTGTTTAAAGAGTAGCATGTTACAGGGCCCCACGAGAACTTATAGTAGCTTTCTCTTTCGGGCAGGGTAAAATAGTTAAAGTAAGGAGTAAGCCCGTCGCGGTTATTTGCATCGTGGTTTCCCGGGCAGGGGAAAAACCTGTTCACTCCCATATTATATGCTTCGCCGGTACACTTTAGTTCGTTCGGTGCATCATAGTTATATATATACTTACCATAGTACTGGCCGATGTTTTTATGCATATCTTTCATTTTCCCTTCTTCATAGTTATTATCACCTGTGGTAATAATAAAGTCGGGATCCCAGCTATCGACAAGTTTCGAAACACGCTCTGCCGGTATGCTTTCATAGCCAAAATCGCCTATGACGGCAAATACAACCGTATCGGATTCGATAGTAAGTCCGTATCCGGCAGGATCAATCAGATCCATTTTAGTGCATGACATAACGATCAGCAGCACAATAAGAAAAAAGTAATTCTTTCCCATGATCATATTATGTCTTAATTGTTGAATAATTTCCAGACAGATGACCAGCCAATCTGAAAAGTGCATTCATTTAAATTTAATGATTTCTTTGCTGAAAAAGAATATAAAGGAGAAGATATTTGATAAAAGAGACTGGGTCAACCTGTTTAACCCCTGCATGCGTCCTGAGACCGGAGAATCCTGGTGTAAACGTTGTATTTTCGAGCTTTTGCGGCCATATTTTTTTCCACCAAGACTCAATCCCGAATGATTCGGGACACAAAGAATCACTATAATTTAGACAGTCTCTTAATATTATTGCCCGTAATATTTTTTAAAAGCGAGTTGCACTGTTGCGCCTTTAGCCTCGTTATTCATGATCTTTATAATGCCGTTATGTGCCTCAATTATACATTTTATCAAAGCTAAATCCAGTCCCATACCCTGCCTGGTAATATCCTCGTCGGTTACAAACGGTTTAAAAATATTTTTCAGAACAATTTCCGGGAATCCGGGCCCGTTATCGGTTATTTCGATGATAATATGCTCCTCATCGCAGGCTGTTTTGACATTAATTTCCCCACCTTGTTCCGAATATTTTATGGCATTGTCGACTATTTCGTTAAGACAAATATCGATAAGATGTTTTTCTGCAAAACATTTGTCATTTCCGTCGGTACATGCCTCAAATTTCAGTTTCAGATCTTTCTGGCTCAACTTTTTCTCTAACGTTTTTAATACTTCCGGGATTATCCTGCTCAGATCGATGGGCTCAGGATTTACTTTATATCGTTCAGTTTTAAACGTTGTAATCCTTTCAGCCAGCAATAAGAAATGTCCCAGTCGTTGTACCGAGAGCTCCAGTATATTGAATAAGTCCTGGTATTTTACATAATCATCGTCAACAAGCGCCTCCTTAAATAACGAGGTTGCTCCCATAAGACCGTTTAGCGGGGTCCTTATTTCATGGCTTATGATATTTAAAAACTGGAGTTTTAGTTTGTCGAGTTCCAGCAATTCATTATTCAGCCTGGCCAATTCTGCATTATTTCTCTTCAGTTCCTCTGTTAACTGGGTATTCTTTTTCTTCAGTGTATGGATTTCAAGTGCGTTATCAATAATTTTTTGAATTTCCTTTTCGTCCCAAGGTTTCTGGATATACTGAAAGATTCTGGCTTCATTCACCGCATTTCGGAGCGCATCAAAATCGGTATATGCAGTAATAAGAATACGGCTTGGTTCGGGGTATCTGAGCATAACCTCTTTGAGAAAATCAACCCCGCTCATTTCCGGCATTCGCTGGTCGGTAAGAATAAGGTCGATATTTTCGCGGTCGAGTATTTCAAGTCCTTTGTGCGCCGTTTCTGCAGTAAATACATTATAATTCCTGCGGAAAGTGTTTTTAAATACGTTCAGGTTACTAACCTCATCATCGACATATAGAATATTAAACTTTTTATTCATTATGTGTATTTATTACGTCCAATATAATCTGCCTGAGTTCATCGGCCTCCCATGGTTTGGAAATAAACCTGAATAAACCATAATCGTTGTATGCTGTATCAATATCGCTGGGAGCGGCATATCCCGATACCATTAGCCGGTGAGGAGGGATATCGGGGAATTTTTCATGTATTTCCTTCAACAATTCAACGCCTGTTTTGCCCGGCATACGCTGATCGGTAATGATCACATCTATCTTCTCGTTATTCAGCACTTCCATTCCTTCCGATGCCGATGAGGCAAGATAAATGCAGAACTCCCTTCTGAAAGTATTTTTAAATACCCGAAGATTGCTTTCTTCATCATCGATATAAAGCACCTTGTATTTCCTGTCCATTGCCTGCTTCAATTAGTTGAAATTATCCTTGTTGAAAAACCGGTATCCTGATGATAAATTCCGTTCCCTTATCTAACCCTGATTTAAAAAATATATCACCACCATGTTCCTGGATGATTGAATAACTGATTGCCAATCCGAGTCCCAGTCCATGTCCCACCTCCTTGGTCGTAAAGAAAGGATCAAACACTTTAGGCTTATCTTCTTCACGTATGCCACAGCCAGTATCGCGAATTGAAATAGTTACCATATCTTTTTCAATGCCTGTAGATATTTTAATGGTGCCTTTCTGATTTTCAATAGCGTCGATTGCATTGTTCAGGACATTCATAAAAACCTGGTTGAGTTTACCCGGATAGCATTCGACCAGTGGCATTGAAGTATCATACTCTTTAACTATCTGGATCGTATGTTTATACTTGTTCTTCAGCAGAATAAGAACATTATCAATTTCTTCATGAATGTCAGCCTTTTTCCAGGTTTCGGTTTCGAGCCGGGAGAACCTGCTCAGCCCGTTTACAATTTCTTTTATCCTGGTAGCTCCGAGTTTAATATCCTGGACTGTTTCAGTAATCGCATCCGATGCAGTTCGAATTTCATATTTATTTTTAAGGTGTTCAATTTCCGATATCAGTGAGAGTATATCTTCCGATTTACTGTCGAGTAAATCAATTTTATCAAGAACCATCCTGAGATCGTCAAAATCCTTGATAATACTATTTACACCGGCATAAATAAAGTTAACCGGGTTATTTATTTCGTGAGCTATTCCAGCCAGTAAAATACCCAACGATGCCATTTTTTCAGATTGAATAAGATGCGACTGTGTCTTTTTTAGCTGCTCAAGCGCTGCTTCCAGTTCTTCTTTCCTCTCATTAAGGTCATTATTAGCGTATTCCAGTTTTTTATTGATGTCGACAAGATCTGTGTTCAGGTTTTCTATTTTTTTTGCTCTTTCGGCCAGTAACAAGTTAGATGCTTCGAGGTTTTTAGCCTGTTCTTTCAGCCTGTTCTCTGCAATAATCTTTTCGGTAATATCCCTTCCTATTCCAACAATACCAACAATCTTCCCCTTTTTATCCTTCAATGGCACCTTCGTAGTAGAAAGATAAAGTTGTTTGCCGGATTCATTGACCGTTAATTCTTCTTTGTTGATTATTGGTTTCCCTGTAACAATTATTTTGCGTTCATCCGAGAAGTAATTATTGGCGTATTCTTCAGGATAAAAATCAAAATCCGTTTTACCCACCACTTCCTTAAGCCTCTTTCTATTCAAGTGTATTATCTGTCTTTGGTTGGCATTTAAGAACCTGCTCTCCCTGTCTTTTATATATATCAGGTCAGGAATGTTGTCGATAATGGTTCTGAGCTCATTTCTTTCCAACTGCAGGATATCATTCTGTTTTTGTAGTTCGCCGGATTGTTTTTTTAACTCCGAAGTTCTTTGTTTAACAAGCTCTTCAAGATGGTTTTTATAGGTATCAAGTTCATGTATCGTCTTTTTTAATTCACTGATATTCCTGATAGCAGCAACGCGTACTGACCTTTCCCCTATTTTTGCACTTCTCGACTCGATTGAAACAGGTATAACGGTACCATCTTTATGGATAGCTTCCGCTTCATATTGAACAGAGCCAGCCTTCATCTTTTCCCGCATCAGTTTATGGTATTTTGGCGGAATAAGTAAATCAAACAACTGCATTCCCAATAATTCATCCCTGCTATATCCTATCTGGCGTTCAAACGAGAGATTGCAGTCTATGATAACGCCGTTTTCATGAATTAGTATGCCTTCGAAAGTAAGATCCGATAATGTTTTAAAGCGTTCTTCGCTTTCCCTAAGCGCTATTTCAGTATTCAGCTGTGAAGTGACATTTATTCCTATCGATAAAAATTCCAGGAAATTATTATGCTCGTCCCTTATTTCACTATTATACCATTGCATCCAAATTCTTGATCCATCTTTTGTGATGTTTTCGTTAATATTATACTCGTACGACTGAATATTTCCTATCAGGTTTTGTAAAAGTTCGGTGAGATTACGGCCAGTGCTTTCATGAATTGGAACAATGGTATCATAAAGACTTTTACCAATAACCTCATCCTTCCGGAAGCCGAAAATTATTTCCGAATTACCTGTAAAATCAGTAATTATAAATTCCCGGTCAAACTTTACAATGGCAACGTTAGCGAAGTCTACAATTTGCTTATAGTAATCTTCTTCTCTCTTATTGGGTTTTTTATGATACATCATTTTGAAATTCCGAAGGACAGATCAACTATAAACGTTTGGTTGATATTAAATTTAGTTAAAAAATTGTCACAATGTGCTGTTTGATATAAACTCCGGTAAAGTTTATTGATCAGAAGAAGGAATATTAAGCGCTGAATAATCTGTATTACCAGAAATACAGCATGAGATATTTTCGCAGTAGCGTATTGGGCATTCAATTCTTTGGCCGGTAATTCCTTAATAATTTATCCATTGCTGTCCGGGTAAAACGAATGGATAATCCTAACGTATGTTTATAGCAAGAGTTTCTGGCATTTTTAATTTTGTAGGCTCAACCAATTAAATTCAGAATTTATGCCACACGGACACTACGACACAATGATTTAACAAATATGCAACAGGCTAAATGTAAATGGCGTTTACTCTTGGGCGTGCCGTCGCCATAGTAGCTCTGGCACGTCGGCGACAAGACCCAAGACCTTAAAAAGAATTTTACCCTGTGCCAAGAGCATCCCGACTAGCTTCCCTGCCCGCCAAGGCTCGGCAGGCGGGGCTGTCGGGATTCCCACCTGCCGGATAGACAGGAATTCGACTTACCCCCGATAACTATCGGGGTCATATCATGATATTCAATAAAATTGAGTCTCATTAATAAACTTCTTAGTGTTTTCTTTGAGCCTTGGTGATTTCGTGGCATATAAATTTTTAAACTTTTTCCGGACAACAGTGATAATTTATCTGAAATAATTGATCCTGCAGGAGGAGTAGGTTAGAAATTATTCTTCCTCATATCCTTTTTATAATTCTTCAGGATCTTTCCAAATTGCTTTTCTTTCCTCTTTTTCTCGATTACGGAGGTTTCGTAATGTTCCTTTTCTTTCATCATTTTCAGGTAATTCTCATACGATGCCCTGTCCATTTCTCCCGAATCGACTGCATCCATAACAGCACAACCGGTCTCGCCGGTATGCGAACAATCTTTGTATCGGCATTGCATCGACAGTTTCGAGATCTGATCGAAAGTACGTTCCAGTCCGTTATTCGTATCGGCAATTCCTACTTCACGCATCCCGGGGTTATCGATCAGGATCCCGCCATGTTCCAGTACCAATAATTCACGGTAGCTGGTAACATGCCTTCCTTTATTCGTGCTGGCGCTTATATCATCTGTTTTCATAATGGTTTTGCCGCAAAGATTATTCAGCAGCGTTGATTTGCCAACCCCTGAAGAACCTAACAGGCAATAGGTTTTCCCTTTTTCAATAACGCATAATATTTTATCGTAGCCGGTTTTTGTTTCGTTACTGATAGCAATAACAGGCGTTGTATCGATCCTTGACCGAATGCTCCGGATGATTTCTTCGATACACGATTCATCTGCGAGGTCAATTTTACTCAGAACGATCACCGGTTTAACATTAGAGGCGTTACAAATGGTAAGATAGCGTTCGATCCGGTTGATATTGAAATCCCTGTCAACGGCCTGGACAATAAGCGCGACATCGATATTCGCAGCAATGATCTGAATTTCTCTAACCCTGCCCACAGTTTGTCTTTTAATGACAGATGACCTGGGCAGGATACCATAAATGATGGCCGAGTTGGTATCGTATGTTTTCAGCGTAACCCAATCGCCAACGGCAGGAAAATCTTCACGGCTTTTGGCAGTGAAACGCATATTGCCGGTTATTTCCGCTTCAAGTTCAGCGGTGGCAGTCCTGACAATATAACGTTCCCTGTGTTCGGCAGTAATTCTGCCGATTTCAAATTCCTGAAGATTATTCTCCCTTACATATTTATCAAGAATTTCGTTGTATCCGAGGTCTTCCAGTTTCATTAAAATGTACGAATAATAAATGATGCTTATTTAACTCAAACTAATCATCAAAAATACATAAGATTATCCTGTTCCTTACTGATCTTCTTTCGTTATGCAAATTGAATCATTGATCATGATCTTTCTTAGAGACTGTCTAATAATTATATATCATGCATAGTATCAAAAATTTGCATTGATATTACAGTAATAAATACATCCGGCGTATGACCAGAGAATCTTAGAGACTGTCTAAAATTATTATATTATGCAAATTATCAGCTATTTACATTTGAATTTGACAATCACATTCACTTAAAGACCTCATAAACTTGGTGAAACCTTTGTGCCCCGAATCATTCGGGATGGTGCCTTTGTGGCTATATTTTTTTTTGCCACTATGACTCCACGACACAAGGAATCACCAAAACTTATACAGTCTCGCAGGATAATGATCCTAAAAATTAGCGAACCATTTCCTAAGTGCGAATTTTAGGACCGTAAATGGCGTTTACCCTTGGGCGTGCCGTCGCCATAGTAGCTCTGGCACGTCGGCGACAAGACCCAAGACCTTAAAAAGAATTTTACCCTGTGCCAAGAGCATCCCGACTAGCTTCCCTGCCCGCCAAGGCCCGGCAGGCGGGGCTGTCGGGATTCCCACCTGCCGGATAGACAGGAATTCGACTTACCCCCGATAACTATCGGGGTCATATCATGTTATTCATGAAAATTGAGTCTCATTAATTAAAGTAGGAGGCAAAGTTCCATAAATTAGCTTTGCCGTCCTC
>CAZWIU010000077.1:0-20457 GCA_964634105.1 uncultured Bacteroidales bacterium
TACTGATTTTCAATATATTAGAAGGGTGTTGCAAGAAAGTGCGGAAAACAGGAGTTGAACTGCGAGAAAAAAATTTCACGCGAAGATTTCGCAAAGAATTGCGAGAAGCAGCGCAAAGTAAAGCGATGTCAAGCAACGCTAACAGCTAATACCCAATATCCTTTACCCGTTGTGCGTCTATGCCATGAGTCGGCTAACGCTTACGCTGGAGCTTCCACCGGCGGCCAAAGCCTCTGGCGGAGGACTCAGCGAAGGCGCTACGACGTAGGGTCAAGCTCGAAGAGCGAAGGAGTGCAAAGTGAGAGCGGTGAGACGGCGCGGTATTATGATCTCTAACGAATGTTACTCTTTGCTATTCCCAGTATTTGGATCTTTCAATATCCCCTTTTGAATTTTTTCGGTTCGGATATGATTTAATATGTAATTTTCAATCTCCCTGGCACTAACATTATATTTTGGCTCTAAAAGATCAAACTCTTTTTCTTTCTCAAACTTTCTTCCATCAGTAAGCATTGCCTCCATATTCTTGGTCTTGAACTTATGCCCGCAATACAAACTTGCTCCTTTAATCAAGTCCTCCAATTTGCGGTTCTCCATTAAGATTGAATAAATATCATAATAGTCTCTAAACGTATTTCGTCTAAGCATAACTTCAACCTTCATCAGGCCGATTGAATCAATATCAGCAACATATATTTTATCTAAAAACTTCCTTTTAACAATACTCTGCGGTTCCTGATAAAGCTGATTCGCATAAAAAGAAATCTTTACACCATTTACTTCAAAGATTACATAGTTTAAGTCGATAACATCGGTTTTAACTTTACCAATAGTTTTTAGCTGTTTTTCAATTTCCGGCCAATCAACCTCTGGTTTATCTCTTTTATGCTTTTTCCATTTACAAAAATCCAAATCTTCACTCAGTCTGTGATTGATTTGTAAGGAAAGTGCTGAACCTCCTATTAAGGTATAATCAGTAATGCAATCTAGCTCAGATATCTTCTTAAAGATCTTTTCTGTATCAACAGATAATCCTTTCATGCCAATGGAATTCTATTGTTCTCAATATATTCATCGGGATTATTAATTCCAAAATATACAAACGCAATCAATCTATTTAGTGAATAGTAACGGTCTAACGAAATAATGTCTTTTATCCAGATTGCTTTAATAATATCAATATCAAAGATTTTAAAAAGTGAATCTATCTCCTCTGAATCAAGATAAAGAATTACATTAGATATTATGGCTTCATTCGATAATGAATCATAATCTGGCTTTTGATAGGACCAAAAGACATTCTCATTTTTAAGTTTTGAGATCAATATAGCTCTCTCATTTTTCATTAAACATTTTTTGTAATGTTTATTAAAACAAAGATAAACAACGGAATAGATATTATTGATAAATGATACATATTTTACTCCCTGCTTGTGCATCCTCGTTCCAATAAAAATCTTAGTGGAGTTTGAGTATTGAGATACAACACATATGTGGTATTCAGTATACCCTATACCAACATTTCTAGTAGCTCCTTAATAATTCAACTTCGCCAATTCCTCTGTTCTTCGAGCTTACGCATACCCTACAGCGTTTCGTTTCGCCTGCCTACTTCGCTTAAGTAGCAAAGCTACGTAGGCTGAAAGCGGCTACACGCTTGTGCGCCAATGCACTTTAGTGCACAGAGCGCGAATGCACAGCAGAGGCATTGAGGGCGATGTGAGCGTGGAGAATGTCATGTTTGTTGCTACGTGTTTAAACGCACTTAATAGTCTGTCAGCTCAGTTATTTTCCCTGTTTATTTTTCCCCGATTAATTGAGAAATATATCCCTGCAATGCTGATTAACGAAAAACTACCAAAACCCCATCTCACAACCTTTAAAAATAAGGGATCGGGAACAGTCTCTATAGCCTGATTGCCAAACATACCTGCAAAGAGAAGTGTGGCTATGGTCATGCTGATTATCTGTCCGATTACTCTCATTGTAGATGCAGAGCCTGAAGCAAGGCCATACTGGCGTTGGCTGACAGAACTCATAATAGTATTCATATTGGGAGATGAAAAAAACGCAAACCCCAGTCCGACCCATATCAATGTAACGACAATAAACCAGACAGGAGTTGCAGAAGTAAGAAATGAAAATGTAGCCAGCCCGATTGTACACATCGTCATGCCTATTGTAGAAAGGTAACGAGGTTGAACTGTATCGGAAAGTCTGCCTGCTACCGGCGAAAAAATGGCCATCATTACAGGCTGGGCAATTAATACCATTCCTGCGGCATGTGGCAACATACCCTTTACTTTCTGCAGGTACAGGCTTAAGAAAAATACAATAGCCGAGGTTGCACTATAGTTGATAAGAGCAGCCAGGTTTGAATAAGCAAACAGACGGTTATGGGTGAACAGCTTTGTCTCTATTACAGGCAATGGCGATCTTGCTTCCAGCATCCAGAATATGATCAGCGCCAACACACCGCCACCCATCAACAGCCAACCGGATACAGCCGGAATGCGGGAAGAACCATAAACAAGGGCCATAAGCCCGAGCATATAAAAGACTATTCCTTTCAGGTCGATTTTTTGCATGTTGCCCTCGGCGATTCCGTCCTTATCCAGAAAAATAAATGCAATAGCTGTAGTGATGAGTCCGAAACCTGATGCCACGAAAAAGATAGACCTCCATCCCAGGAACTGTGTCATAAGTCCGCCTGCCAGAGGGCCGAATGCCAGTCCCAGATAAACCGAAGACACTGAAATGCCCAATACCCGTCCCCTGTGTTGCGGAGGAAAAGACGATACGAGTATTGCTGATCCGGTAGTAGCCGTGAATGCTGCACCAATACCCTGAATAAATCTGAAAACGATAAGCCAGAACCCCGAACCGGCAAAACCACAAAGCAATGATGAAAAGGTAAAAAATATTACCCCCAGTTTAAAAAGGCTCCGGATCCCTTTGATATCTCCCCAGCGGCCAACAGGCAGCATAAACATACCAGTAGCAAGCAGAAATGAGGTAATAATCCAACTCAATGTTACCGCTTTAAGGCCCAGGCTTGTTTCAATGGCAGGTAATGCAATGTTTATCGACGATATAAGAAATGTCCCCATAAAAGAGGTAATGGCAACAATAGCCATTATCGAGAGTTGCTTTTTAGTCCAGTGCATCGTAACCTTTTGAAAATAAAACTGACAAATAAAAATATTTTTATCCATATATAACCATCATCAGAATTATAAGTTTACAGATTACTGAAGAATTACATGTATTAAACAGAAAAATGGATTAATCCCTATCTTATTGACAGGCACAATAAAATTATTGCGTCATCCCGGTTTTGTTAAGTGAAGTCCTACCTGGAAGGAGGACATATAATATTACGGTGAACAGGAATATTGCCGGGCCGGCAAAGAATATTACCTGATCAGGAATTCCTTAGTGATATGACGGGTTTCTGTTGATACGGACAGGAAAAAGATTCCTGTTGAGATATCATGCTTATCGATCTGCATTTCAACGAAATCATCGGTAGTTACTATTCTTTCCGATCTGATGATCCTTCCAGTATTATCGAACAGGCGAACGGTTACTTTATCGCCATTAATATCTTTAATGCTAATGGTAAGGCAATCATTATTTTCGTCGAAGCTGATCTTTAATGGATCGCCATTTTCTTCCATTGGCTGAACCGGAACATTATCGGCCGAAATCAGTAATGAAGCAGCAGGGCCTTTACCAAATCCTGCTCTTGCAGCCTGGACCGAGAGAGTATCTTCAGTAAAGTTAAAACCAAAATCAACAGAGATATTATTCGACGTACTGGTGCCTGTGGCTCCGTCAGGTAATTGCCATACATAAGAGGTGGCATTGAACACCGCCGGTACTGAATATTCAATAGCAATATCTCCCCGCGATACGATCGCAGGACCTGAAATGGCTTCTGCAGCCGGGGGGACGCTATAATAAGCAATATCCGGAAGGGTAAGAGAACCGTTTAAGGGCACCAGTTCAAATGCTATTGAATCTTGCGTGTATACGTTAATCAGCAGGTAGTTTTCATCGGCGACTTCGCCCATGCCCGAAGCAAGCAGCGTAACATTATCCCAGGTATCGTAAAATGCAGCAATTGCATCTGTATTGCCGCCGACATCGCCGGCAATCACATAGAAGTTTTTATCAGGTTTCGCCAGAAGCAGGGGATGAACTTCCGTCCAATAGTTCGAGTGGTTTATCATTTCAGGATACCTCGACCGGCTATTGCTCAAAACATCAATATACTTGATATGACTATTCCAGATGATTTCATGAAAGAAAATAAAAATATTCTTTATGTTGTCGCCTGCCTGGTCTAGCTGATCTTCCAGAAAGTCCATCTGGGTTGGGGAAATGCACCTGTCCCCTTCCGTACTGTTTAGTACAATAAATAACCCGCTCTGTCTGCAGAATGAGTAATAAGCGCCACCAAATTTATCTTCAAAAACCTGATAACCGATGGTGTTAGCATCGTGGTTACCCATCGCGTAATAGTAGGAGAAAGGGTAGTTCGAAAGTTCGTCATCTACCTGCAGCCAGGCTTCGGAAGTACTGTTATTAACAATATCACCCGTAAAAACGATAAACGATACATTGGGGTCATATCCGGAATTCAGGCTGTTCAGCAGGGCAGGATGCAGGCCTAGATTCCCTCCTGCATGTGCGCCATAGGCATGACCGGCTACAATGAAAGCATACGAAGTATCAACCTGGGCATTCATTACCGGATGCACCGACGACAGTAAAATCAGTATCAGAAATACCAACCTGGGGGTCATACAATGATTCTCATGCGGGATTTTGTTTGTCAGATTTATCATCATTTTTATATATCAATCACACGAGCCATAATATTAATAAATTCAGGCGGTATTTAGTTGCGAAACTTATATTTAACATTAGCGTTGTGATACGGCATGCCGTATCCCAACATTTCTTATAGCTCACCAGCTGACGCGCGTTTCCAAACGCGTGCATGAATAGATATTCAACTTCGCTCAAACTGAGAGTATTGACCTCAGCGTTGGTCGATTAGGTACACACCCTTTGTCGCGTTGCGACATTCCCCTCTTATAGAGGGGACTTTGGCATTGCAGAAAAAAATCCCCAACTGGCGCGCGTTTCCAAACGCGTGCATGAATAGTCATAGCTAATACACAGCCTGTCGTATCCCAACATTTTTTATTGCTACTGAATATTAAATCCAGATAGCACTTATTGATGATCTCTATAGCTATTATTTAGCTTTACTCACCCCACAGTATATTTCAACATGGCAATGTTCCAATGTGCCCCTCTCTTTTGAGAGAGGGGCCGCTTTTATGTTATGCTCTGACGTTGTATTAAAGTGGGGTGAGTCTCTGCATTGCATATAACTCATATTACGCATTAGAAATTTCTTTTTTGGCACTTTAAATTAACATAGTGCTCTTAGATACGGCATACAAAATGTTGGGATAGGGTAGCTGTGCGTTACAATAATTTCTCAGGCGTTTCAATTCGAGCGAACAAGTATGAATAGTTAAAAAAACAAAGTATCTTGATGCTATATTACTTTCATCCGGAATATACATTCAGACCGACAAGAAACTCTTATTTATCCATTTGCTTGTCATGTGGTCTTTTAGTTTCCTTCCTTGTCCCATTAAAAATATGATTTGTCCCTCTTTTTTGCAGTTCAGCACATTTATTTTTTTATCGACCAATCCACTATTAGTTTGGCTCCATTATTATGTCGAACCAAATTCAAATACCATGAAGAAGTATATATATTTTACCATTTATATTTCCTTGGCTCTTATTATATGGATCAGCTGTAAAAAAGAAGATGCAAATCCGGTTTCAATTACTATTACGAGTCCATTGGAAGGTGAAGAATTTCAGTTAGGCACTACTATTACTATCGTAGCCGAAGATGAGGGAAATAATATTTCTGAAGTCCGGTTTTATATTGATAATATTGGTAAATCCTCTGTTAGTAGTTTTCCATACAACTATGAATGGAATACAACAGGTGAAGTTGCCGGTTATCATACTATAAAGGTGACGGCTTACGATAATAATGATAATGAAGACTCATATGCAATTACGATATCGCTCGTTGAATATACCCCGGTTGCTGATTTTACCTGCTCACCTGAAATAGCAAAAGTCGGAGAAGATATTCAATTTAATGATATATCATCTAACAACCCAACCAGCTGGCTTTGGGATTTTGGCGATGGGAGTACTTCATCATTGCAGAATCCCACACATAGTTATTCCTATGTAGGGTATTATACGATAAGCCTTACATCCTCAAATAATGAAGGTTCGGACACTAAAATCATAACCAATTGTATTACGGTACATGATATTGCTTTTAATCCAAGCCTTAATTACTCTACCGTAAACGATATCGAAGGGAACACATATAAGACAATTCAGATTGGAACTCAAATATGGATGGCCGAGAACCTGAAAACAACCCGGTTTAATGATAGCACTCCCATCCAGATGATTGAGGATAATTCTGCATGGGCCAGTTTAAGTTCTCCAGCCTATTGCTGGCATCAGAATGACATAAACAATAAAGTTCTTTATGGCGCACTATATAATTGGTATACTGTTGAAAGTGACAAGCTTTGCCCTACAGGCTGGCATACTCCTGATGATGATGAATGGTTATTCCTGATCGACCATTTAGGGGGTTATTCAACTGCAGGAGGGAAGCTTAAAGAAGTAGGAACTACTCATTGGTTCAGTCCTAATACTGCTGCAACAAATGAAAGTGGTTTTACCGCTTTACCTTCTTCGTATCGATTAAGTGTTATAAACTCTGGTACCTTTGAATATTTGGGAGTATCTTGTATTTTTTGGAGTCGAGATGAAAGCGATTCCGAGAAAGCATTCGGTTATGGTATTAATCATGCAAACAGTGTTGCAGTTGGATATTCTGATTATAAGGGAAATGGATGTTCTGTGCGGTGTATTAAGGATTGAACGTGGGTGATCTGTTACTTACCCCGAAAGACAATGTGAGAGTGAGAGTATGAGTGTGAGCGAAAGAATACACACCCTTTGTCGCGTTGCGACATTCCCCTCTTATAGAGGGGACTTTGGCTTTGCAGAAAAAGAATCCCCCTCCTTGCCTTCGCGAAGCCGCTTTCAGCCTACGTAGCTTTACTGCTTCAGCGAAGTAGGCAGGCGAAGCGAGGTGAAGAATGGGACATAGGGGGTTGTGTCACTGCAGAAGATATATATTGTGATACGGCATGCCGTATCACAACATTTCTTATAGCTCACCAGCTGGCGGGCGTTTCCAAACGCGTGCATGAATAGATATTCGACTTTGCTCAAACTGAGAGTATTGATCTCAGCGTTGGTCGATTAGGTACACACCCTTTGTCGCGTTGCGACATTCCCCTCTTATAGAGGGGACTTTGGCATTGCAGAAAAAAATCCCCAACTGGCGCGCGTTTCCAAACGCGTGCATGAATAGTCATAGCTAATACACAGCCTGTCGTATCCCAACATTTTTTATTGCTACTGAATATTAAATCCAGATAGCACTTATTGATGATCTCTATAGCTATTATTTAGCTTTACTCACCCCACAGTATATTTCAACATGGCAATGTTCCAATGTGCCCCTCTCTTTTGAGAGAGGGGCTGCTTTTATGTTATGCTCTGACGTTGTATTAAAGTGGGGTGAGTATCAGAATTGGATATAACTCATATTACGCATTAGAAATTTCTTTTTTTAGCATTTTTATTTTTTTATTCCGAGCAATGTAATCACAGCCCCGATACCTACGGCTGCAAGTTCATTAAATTCTGCTTTCCATTCAATTCCGGCCAGGTTTATTCCCAACACATACCATGCAATAGCACCAATTAATCCTAACAATGCGCCTGCTAAAAGTTTGCCGACCTTAATCGGTTTTTCATCCTGACTGTCGTAGGTCTTGGCAAATGCGCCAACAGCGCCTCCCAGCAATGGAAGTATTAAGTATAGCCATGGGAAAGAATACCGGATTGGCACTTTTAATGGGTCAAATTTTGATGTAGCTACAATTTCAGCAATACCAATACTCTCTGAACGAACTTTAAATTCGGCAGGTTCATTGAATTTAACAAAGAGCGTACTTGGTTTAACCGCACCTTTAGTAACATCTAACATGACTTTAACAGAATCGTTCCTGGTTGAACCATGATAGGTAACAGAAACCAACGCATCCTGTATACCCAATCCCTTGATTGAATTCTTCGTAAGATTCATCTCCAGAAAAGGTTCAACTTCCATGTAGTACTTATATCCGCCCTGTTTTATCGGGGTAACAATATTTACTTCTGCTGAATCTTCCAACTGTTTTCTGCCTGCACAGTTGATCTGAACGATAGCGTTGGTCCTGTCAAACGAAACTGTACCAGGTTCGAATGAATCCAGGCTTTTTGAGAACAGGGTCAGATTAACCGGCTCAGCCAGTTGTTCTTCGGTGCCGGCTCCTTGTTGTGTATTGATCAGTTGAAAAGTCAGCAGGCCATGATAACGGGAATCGGACCGATCCATTATTAGTTTCGATTGACAGATCATAATGATCTCTAAGAATGCGGTAGTGCCATTGCGTAAACGACTTATGTATGTTTCAGGCAGTAAATATTTCTTTATGGAAATATCACCTGAACCAACATGCATGACTTCAGCAGGCAGAGATTTTATTTTATCGCCCCTTTCGATGATGGCTACATTTGCTCCTGCGGCAAGAGAATAACTCTGCAAGTTTGTTACCATTTCTTTGGTTACAGTATTTCCTCTGATCACATTGACCTGATATCCTTGCGGATTATTGACATGTGGATTTAAAAATGCCTGAGCATGTTGCACATGAACATGGGCATTATTGGGCGGCTGCCCATTTACAGTCCAGGGTATGGATACGAATAAAAGAACCCGTAATAAAGACGAATTGAATTTCGTAAGCCAGTGTTTGTTTTTCATATTGATGTATATTTTGGTTGAACACATTGAAAAAAGATTAAATCCAAATTGAATCCTATTTAAATCAGTGCATCAGGGTATTTGTATATCATCATAATTACCTGGCAACTGTGAGCTGTTAAGCGTATTACGATTACTTTAATGAAAATCAACCACTGTATGGTTGCTTTAATCGCATGATAGAATTTTATAACATACAAGGAATAAATGTATGAAATACGCGGCCATAAGTCAAGTGGTTCCTGCAAAAATGTACGACGATTTAGCTATAATTGAGGAATTGATTATTCAATAGAACCATTCATCCACCTGCTTTGCGCTGCTTCGCGGAATTCTTTGCGGTTTTGTAGTTGTTTATTTCAATGTTCTTAATTTTCATGGGTGCTATTTCCAAATAGGTTCGGTTTTCCAGGTATCGGGGAAACCCATTGCCCTTGTATCGATATTAGGATATTTATCGAGTAATGCTTTGAATTTCGCCTGTATGGTATGTTTTGGATTAATCTTGTTCATCATATATACTATCATGGATAGTATAAAATACGTTTTATTGTTTAAAGGCAATGTAGCACCTGTTTCGGGATGGGTATAGTTTGTTATTGTCAGAAAAGGAGTGCGCGGGCTGCGGGGTATAACCGGCTGAATACGCATTTCCCTGTTCCATAAACGGGAGTGATGGGCGCAAATATTTCGTAAATAAACTATACTATGAAGCCATGAAGATAAAACGGTATCGTTTAAACCAAAGAAATTTGCAATATCGCGTTTATCCCTGCCCGGAACAAGGTTACTATACAAGCTTGACAATATACCAAATGAGGATACTTCGAGCATCATCCAGCTTGGGGGTAGCGAATCGGAATATTTTACGTTGAAAGCTTGTATAAACTCTTCGTCGCTGCGGGAGTATTCTGTACCTATTTTTGAAAGAGTGTCGGCATGTTTTACCGGGTTGGCAAAGTTAGATGAATCGAGATACCAGAATGCACCCCGGCTATGTGAAAGGATATAAATCATTTTTGAGCGCACAGCCACTTCAATTTTTTCGAGTTCGCGAAGAATCAGGAAACGTAATTCACGGTCGAATTTATAAATGTTAAAAGCTGTTTCGAAAGTTGAGCCGGTTTTGAATTTATGGTTTTGCTTATCGATAAGCATCGGGTACCAATAGCCGCTTAAGCGGTAATAGCTTATAACTTCGAGTAAATGCAGTGCTTTTGGCTCGTTAGCGATTATTAAACCCCTGTCTTTTAATTGTTGGAGTTGAGCGGCATAAGTAAGTGCCGGTTTGGTGTATGGCACTTTGCTCATAGGTATAAAAATAAAAAGCTCACCCTGAGCGCGCTGTTCTGACGGGAAGCGGGGTAAGCATGTTGACACAAAGGTAAATAAATTATTGACATAATGGTATAACTTATTAACATTTTTTTCATTTCAAAGCTTCCTTAATAATCCGTACTTCTTCCACACTATCAAGCGTTTCTAAATTATTGCGTACCGGGTGGTTGGGGTCGTACAAGCGATTAAATTCGGCTTGTATTATGGCCAGCTTTTCTTCGTCGGACATGTTATCGTTTATCGATTTCAAATTGCCAAGGTGTTTTATGATTTCTTTGTTGGCAGTCTTAATTTCATCTCTAAAATAGAACTCAAATACAACAGAATCTATTAAATGCTCGAAGAATGAAAAAATTAAGCCCGCTATTTGGTGTTTAAATTTAGCCTTAGCGAGGTATATATAATCGAATATTTGATTTACTATCTTTTCTTCATCATTAGATGGATAATAAACATATAATGGTTCTAATGCTTGAACACTAATAATTAAATCGCCCATACCAGTTTTTGGAGCAAACTCAAATAATTGATATTTGCTAATGGAAGAATTTAGAACAGCTGTTAAATATTTGATTTTTTCGCCAGTTGCAATACATGTACTGTCAAGCGAATAAATTTCTTCATTTGAATAAGAAAATCGAAGTTGAGAGCCAATCCTTTTCCATATAATTTTTTCTTTTTTGAATTCATTTAAATATGCACAATTCTAAGGTTATATGGTGTATCTCCTTGGTCTGCTCTTTTTTCAAGTTCAACATAAAAGTTATTAAGATATTCTTTAATAATAGTATAATCGTCTATGTTAACACGAGGAATATTATTTCTTTTTTCGCCATTGTGAGCATTAATTACATAATCGTTCTCCCAATGAGTATAATATTTTTCAATTTCTCTTCCACGAAGAATGGGTCTTATAATCTCAGCTGATTTCTTATCTCCATTAATTAATTCTTGCTTTTTTTCTTCAGATATAATAAATGCTTCATTATATCCTGTAAGCACTCCACGATATATTTCAATTTGCCAGTTCTTAAGTTGTTTACCTTTCTTTTCTATTATATGTTTAATTTTTTGCTTTCCTGAACTCATAATAATCCAGGCATCTTCATTCACGTAAGGCATGGCTGTTAACTGGCTATCTTTCAGACTTTGAATATCACTACGTTTGTCAATTATTATGCCTTTAAGCTGTGTTCTGTAAGATTCCCTTTTAGCAATAAGAATGTTGGTATCAACAATAGCATGTTCGAAAACTCCCGGACCTAATTGTAACAATTTTATAGGATTTTGCTTAATGAAATATTTTCGAAGAGATTTACCATATGCAGCCTTCATCCATTGGCTGGAAGTAATAAATACGTGTATACCTTTTTCCTTAAGTATTTTAAAACCTTTTTCGTAGAATAAGCAATATATATCACCTGTACGTTCAAAGGTTTCGTATCCAATAATTTTTAAAAGTTTTGAAAGTTGTCCATTATCTTTTTGCATTTGAACATAAGGAGGATTGCCAATTACTACATCAAAGCCTTTGTTATAGTGCCATACTTCCGAAAAATAAAGTTTTAAATCAAATTCAATTTTATATCCAACAATTGGCTCCAAAAATTTAAATTGTTCTTCAATTTTTGTGTTAATCTTATTTCGAAGTTCCTTTTTGTGTGCTTCGTTTGTTTCCTTAAAAAAATCATTTTTTAATGTTTCCAGTTCGTTCCGGATTTCTTCATTAACAGTAACTCCATCAGGAATTCCTATAAGTGAATTACCCTGTACAATTTTATAATCGAGATTTGGCAGGGCTTCGATATTGTAAAAGTCTTCTTCGTCGACAATTAATGAAAGCCATAAACGCAGGCGGGCAATATCTATAGCACTGGCATCGATATCGACACCATAAATGCTTTCCTGTATGGAGTGGCGTTTTATTTTGTAGATATATCGTTCTTTGTCGTGTTCAAATTCTTCGGGTTTTAAATCAATCAGTTTTAGCTTTTTGCTGATATATGTTTTATCGAGGTAAGGCAATAATACTTTTTGGGCTAAAACCAGTTCATGTAAAAGCCCCACGGGAAAAGCCCCCGAACCAATAGCTGGGTCGCAAATTTTAATGGATGTAAGTTTTTCATCTATCAGGTTGGCATGTTCCTGAATGCTTGCCGGTAATTGAAATTTATATGTACCTGTTTCGTGGCCTTTGGCTTTTACGTTTTGGTCGTTTTCAACAGCCAGGTAGCCTTTTCGGATAAAGGTTTCAATATCTTCCTTCGGGACACGAATGTTTTTATGTTCAACTTCGAGGTTCATCTGGCCTTTTTTATCGTGGCTACCCCCAAACATATTCAACTGATTCGAATTAACCGGCTGAAATGCACCTGCATATTCGTTTACCGATGAATCGAGATAATTGATAAGGCTCTCCTGGCACATGTAATGCACAATCTCTCGAGGTTTATAATATGCCCCTTTGCTTTTACGCTCTTTTATTTCAAGCATATTTTCAAATACCTTTCCAAGCATCTCGGGGTCAACAGCTACCTCCTTTTCAAGCGGTTCGTCTTCTTTAATGGTAAAATTATATCGGTCGAAAACATCAAAAATACCCGTACCTCTGTCCCCGGCTTTATTTTTTTCTTCATTTCGGAAAAGATTGTTGGGTATTACAATATTTGAATTTTCCCACTCATAATCTGCCTCAAACAAACCCCCGTTCAGGAAGGGAATTTTGCAATCGAAACGCCTGTAGTATGCAGGGTCGGCAGTATCCCTGCGGTCTTTTGCCAATGCTTCGTAAAACAGGTATTGTAAATAATCTTTGAAATAATTCCTTCCATTATTTACAGCCTCATTAAAAAGATTCTGCATATATTTTTTATCTCCTTTGCCCCAGGTTTCGCTTTTGGGTACACCCAACCAGCCTTTTTTCTGAAGGAAGTACAGAAAAACAATCTGGCCAAGTAGTTTCTTGGTAAAACGTACAGGTTCCAGACCCGCTTTAATAAGAATTTCTGAAAGGTCTTTATTTTCTGAAAGTTTTAAATAAAGTTCTTTATATTGTTCGAAAAACTCATCTGTTACTTTCTCAATACTGAAAGCGTTTTCAATATCTTCAATAGTAGGATTGCTATAGTCGTTAAGCAGCAAAGGCAATAATTGTTTCTGGGCTGTATAAGAATTTTCATAGGCTCCAACCAGGAATGAATAACGTTTTGCCGGAGTTAGTTCCTTACGGGCTTTTATTTTACCATCTTCAGTGCGTTCAGATTCAATTTCGATTTTCACAAAAGAAAAACGCCAGTCTTTTCCACCATCTTCTTTTGAATAAAAAGCAGCCAGGGCATAGTCTTTTTCAAATGTTTGCAGGTGTTTAACTACAAAATTACGAAGTGAAGTGCGGGCGCGGTCGAGTTTCGATAAAGATTTAACTTCAACAATTAGAATATCCATTGCATCGCCGTTGGGGTCGGTATATTTCCCGATGCGGCGATATTGGCTTATATGTTCCCGGTAAGCCTCCCACAGCGAACCTCCCTGATAGTTATTTTCCCTGTGTTCGTAGTTATTTAACAAATTCCTGACAAGCAGGGTATATTGTTCAGGGTCGAATTTCGATTGAAAAACATTACTTATAAATTCCTGAGCCTGTTTCTTTTCCATTAGTCTTGAACTATGATTTTAATGATTGTTTGATGGGTTATGATTTTTATTTGGTTTCATTACTCTTTTAAATTGAAGGCTTGTATTGCCAAAGTTGATTAACAAACCAACATCCATTCCATAAGCTTCGAGATAGTTGATAGCCTGGGCTAAATGAACATCTTCTAATTGAATTATAGCTTTTATTTCTACCATAATTTTATTTTCAACAAAGAAATCCACCCGTCTGGAGCCAACATTAAAACCTTTATACTGTAAAGGCATTTCTTTTTCCCTATCAAATTCGATACTTTGCATTTTCATTTCAATGGACATTGCCCTCTGATATACAACTTCCTGAAATCCATTTCCAAGAATCCGGTGTACTTCCATGGCACAACCTATAATTTTACCAGTCAATTCTGAATACTTATATTCTTCTTTAATCATAGTATTCATTCTATCAAAAAAATCATAGTTCAGACAACAAGATAACCTGAAAGAATTACTTCCCGTTTTAAACTGCTTCCCCCGTGCTGTATTTCTTCAACTACTACTGAACGAATATACTTTCTGAGAATACCCAATATATGAAGCGGGTTATCTTCCTTTTCAAGTTCCTTCTTTATTTGCTGGGCAGTTTTTTTCGCAATAGTACCTTGAGAAATCATCTGACGAACTCCTTTAATGAAATCTTCATCAGTTTCAGTAAACCCTTTATATGCTTTGAATTTTTTCTCTTTCAAGCGTTCTTCAATATATTTTACATTTGAACGGCCACCTCCGGTTTTTTCCTCATCGCCAAGAGTTGTATCAAGCTCAAAACGTGCTTTATTCGTTTCAAGTAAATGATAATAGTCATCAGGTATTCTTGCCCTTTCTGTTAATGGGGGGCATTCGAGTAAACGAACTGCATCGAAAAAAGTAATCTCTTCTGCTAATCCGCTGGCATTCTGATAAAATTTTTTCAATTTTCCGAGCCTGAAGAAAGTTACAAGCTGATTAACATTAGTTCTATCTGTTTTAAATCCTGAGCGGGCTTTTTTCGGCAATGTTTTGATTTTTTCAAATAAATCAGGTTCCTTGTCCCTTATGCTCCGCATTAATTCAAGGTATTTCAATTCAGAATCTTCCTCATCATCTTCACCTGTGTAAAGCTTTTTACTGTTCAATTTGTCAAATAATTCCTGGCTGCCAATTTCTTCACCTTCAGAAAGGTATCTTGCATCTTCGCCTAAAATATCATGAAACATCTGAATTTTGTTTTTAATGTTGGTTTCAAGCCCTAAATGAACATCTGAATGTGAAGTAGGAAAAAAATTAAAAATGTAAATATCGGGGTGTTTTGTTCCAAGCCTGTTTAATCGGCCGGCACGTTGCAATACCCTTGTGGGATTCCAGGGCAGGTCATAATTAATTAAAATATTAGAACGGTGTAAATTCATTCCTTCCGCTAAAACATCGGTAGTAATCAGTATCCTTAAAGTATCTGATTTTTCCCGGTTATTTGGGTCAAAATTTTCTTTAATCAAATCACGTGAAACGGTATGTTTAGAAGTAAGCTGCCTGTCAGAATGTCTGCCTCCTTTGCTTGAATAAAAAATAACCTGTCCGGGGAATACATCTATTAGATTTTCAAACAAATAATCCCCTGTTTCTTTTGATTCTGTGAATATAACAAGCTTGTTCTTTTTGAATATTGGTTTGGTTCTTAAATCAGAAATAAATTGGTTCAACTTGGGGTCTTCCTTTTCATCAATACCTATCCATATATTTTTAATTTTCTGCAATAAATTCAAGTCATTTTGAAGGTCTGGAAGGAAATCTTTTCTAAAATCTTTTGAGTTATATTTCTGAGCTTTTTCTTCCTCAACAAGCAATTCGAGTTTATCAATATCATCATTATCAAGCAATTCATAAACATTGACCTTTTTGCTAATATAGATTGTCCCGCCTTCAAACATTTTAATGAAACGTTCATAGGATTCTACGAACCTTGAAACACTCTTTTTAAATGCATAAAAACTGCTTTCAAGCCGCTTTACCAAAATGCCCTTCATAAATCCCCCGACATTGCGTTGCTGCTGTTTCTCAAATTCTGTCAATCCTTTATTGCCAACATAATAAAGCAAGGGAATATAACGGGCATATTTGAAACCGGCAAGAAGTGTAATAGTCTGGTTAAAAGCTTTTTCAATATTTCCTTCGAAATGATAAATTATTTTTTCAGGGTCCTGCATATCTGGAAATACCAGTCCCTGATTTTTTATATCAGTTTTAAAATAGTTAACCACGTCTTTTCTTGTTCTTCGTACCATCACGTGTTTAAGCACTTTATCCCGTATTTCGTTGGAGACCTCTTTTATGGCCTGTTTATATGAAGGGTCGTCTTTTGCATGCTCATCTAAATGTTTTTTTAATTTATTAAAAAACTTTTCAAGATTAGGTACTCCGGGAATGGTGGAGTTTTTCGGCATTTGAAAAAGCTTTAATTGAGAAAAAATATCATCAATGGTATTATTCAAAGGAGTTGCAGAAACAAGAACAACCTTTTTACCTCTACATATATCCAACAAATCAGCATACGATTGAGTGGCTTCATTTCTAAACCTGTGAGCTTCGTCAACAACAACATAATCATATCTTCCTATTCCCTTTCTTATAATATGCTCCAATTTTCCTAATGATTCAACCTCAGCAGGTACACGAAACTCAAGCAAGCTTTCTTTCCAGTAATCCTGTAAAACAGGGGGACAAATTACAAGTATACGACCGCGTACCTGTTGTAATAGTTGTGCAGCAATAAAAGTTTTACCAAGTCCGACAACATCAGCAAGAAAAACACCATTATATTCTTCCAGTTTTTTTAATGCCTGTATCACGGCTTGCTCCTGGTATTGTAACTTCATAAAGCCATCAGGCAGGAATGCTTCGAAACTATCCTGTAGGTTAATATCTTCCTGAAGGTATTCATAGATCAGTTTCAGATAGAGTTCATAAGGCTTAATAGTATCATTTAGCCAGGTTTTGTTTTTTACTGCATCTACGAATTCATCTGAAATATTTACAGCATCTTTCCATAAATCATTAAACTGGTCTAAAGCATAGTCAACATCAATCCGTTTTCTTAGTTCTACATTAAATTCCCTGTTAGCGACCAACCCTGATAATGAGAAATTACTTGAACCTGTAATGACAAATCCATAATCACGGTCATCAGGCTTAAACCGGCCAATGTAAACTTTTGCATGAATATTCTGTGATGGATAAGCTTTAATTTCCAGTTTTTTGCCATTACCATTCTGTTTAACATCCTCATCTTTGTTTAAGCAATCAGTTTGAAGGAATTCAATGAATTTGCGTAAGCCAACTTCAAGTTTTTGGTCAGTTTCTTTTGAGTTTTCAATCTCGTTAATAAGATTTTTCTGAAACTCTTTCTTTGCGCTTTGATGCGATTCAAAATCAATTACAGTCTGAGAATGGTAAGCATTAATGGTTTTGTATGATAATTCATCAATTCCCAAGCCTACAAGAATTCTTATCTTTTCAATGGGTTCAATATTCTCATAAAGTTGAAAGAAACCACTCGATCGGAAATAACCAACAAGAATATCAAAATAGTGGGTATCTTTCAGAGTTGCTTTAAACCTGTCTAAAAGCGTACAACCTGGTTCATTAGTGAAAAATGTTAGGTCTGTTTGCATAAATAGTCTTAAATAATAAACTTAAGTGTCTCCAAGGTATAAATTTTCAGCAAACTAAATATCATTCTTATTGGTAACAATATAATTCTTAAAATCCTTCATTAATTTTATCAATTACTAAAAAAGATTATGGATTTTAGCACAAAATATAATGATCAACGCTGGAAGGATAAAAGATATCAGATACTTCTAAGAGATAACTTTACTTGTCAGAATGAAAACTGTAGGACTTTTAATCCTTCCTTGGGTGATGTAACTATAATCGATGAGAAAGATCCAGTTCATTATTATATCCATAATTATAATAACAAATTTGAAAGTAAATATTTCATAAGCTCATCCCGAACAGGTATTTCACTTACAATTCAATTGGATTTTGGTATATGGATTGTAATGCCTATACTACAAGTTCATCACCTTGCATACATTGAAGGTCGTGATCCATGGGATTATTCTGATGAGATATTGATCACCTTATGTAAAGAATGTCATACTTTGCTACATAAATCCTTCTCAATAAGAAAATATTACAATAATGGAAATTTCACTGAAGAAAAATATTTAGTTCGTGATGAAGGTTCAGGTCATAATCACAATTTTCGACCATGGACACTTATTTCTAAAGATGGACTTGAGTACAATGCTGAAAAACAGATACGGCCTCATTTCCAAACTGTCTTATTTAAGGATGGAATAAACTCGAATAAGAAGCTTGAAGAGTCAGTAAGAATTGTCGAACATTTTTTTCAGAAATATTTGAATGCATATAAAATCGAATTATAATTTAAAGTGATGGGCTACCGTTCCAAATTCATCGACAGTTTTACCATGCGTAATTTGGGTCAACGTAGCTTACTCCGAAGAATATAGCCGAAAACAAAGGACTCAGCGAAGCTGAATAGTCCAAACGATAATTTACCTGATTCTGCCGTGTATCTTATACTGAAAATATAAGAATAAAGAAACACTCCTTACGGAGCGTCGGACTATAGATGCTATCTTTAGTGATGTTATCTGATCAAATAAAGTTAAGCCAAGTAACACATACAACTTTTATTATAAAAAGCAGCGGGCTATAATTCGGTTCAATGGCTTCAATCCATACACAGTAATACATAATGATTAGTTTGCCTAAACGAGCCTTTAACCGAACTCCTTAAAACCAGTTAAAGAGTTACACGATTCCACCCGCCTATGCACTGCGTGCTTGCCCCTACGTCGTAGCCGACTCTCGGCGTAGACGTACGGCGGAGGACTCAGTGTAGGCGCACGGTGGACAAAGCCCTCCTTCGTTTCACTTGCGCCTCCGTCGAAGCCTTTGGCGTAGACGTACGGTGGGTGGAAGCTATAGCCCTCCTTCGCTTCACTTGCGCCTTCATCGCAGACGTACGGCGGACAGGCACTTCCTCCCCCTGCTTTCAGGGGGCCGGGGGGTTAAAAGACTCAATTCATCACCCCACCACCTCATCAATAAAATGTGGAACTGCTTAATTGTGTATCCCGATCCTTCGGGATAAACAACAAACAAAAACTCCCGTCTCATCGGGTGATTCCTTAAGACGGGAGATTCTCTAAAAGCATGTCCAATGTCAACTAAGCCGCTGCAATTGTTTGGTCATTCTTCAGGCTTTCTTCAGCTGTTACTGCCGCCGGAGGTTTTCCAGCTTCTTCCACTGTCTTTGGCCCAATTACCAGGCGAACTCTCGACTTAACATTCTTAAGCGTATACTCTGCCTTACGCACCGGATTGTTTCGGTGAATGATACGCCCCGCATGCATGATATTCCGGGTCATTTCCCACAGTTCGTTCAGCTGACTGGTATTTTCATCTATCAATCTGCGGCGTTCGTTCAACAAGTCATTCTGAGCCTTGTTAGCAGTTTCCATGGTAACAATCAGATTGTTTAATTCATCCTGCAGTTCTTTGGTAAAGCCTTCCTCCTCTAATACCTGCAGATTCTTTTGCAACAGTTGTTGAACCGATTTTGCACCTGCAATGGTGGCTTCGCTGTTACGCCTCCTGATTTTCTTTCTCAATTCCGGAAGCCGCAGTTCACGGATAGGGAAAGTAATCTTATTGCCTGCTGTCATACAATAATGTTGCAGCTTTTCAATTAATAAAAGCAATTCATCCATTGCAGCATAGAGTCTTTCTGTGGCTCTACTTCGTTCTCCAGTTAAAATCCGGGAAGTTGTAAGCTTTTTTACTGCCTCTAATTTATTCCGGTATTCTTCGGCAAAACCGTTGGCATACCGTGGTGAGAACGATGAAAATAATTCCCTGTCAAGCAGGAAACTCGATTCTACAAATTCACCGAAGGCTGGAAGCTCTTCGTACCTTAAAGCAAAATTTTTAGTTTTCATAATAATTACATTTAATATTAAACATGGTGTCGGAAGGAATTTTATTTCCCTGTTCAACTGAACCTATCCGCTGTTTAATTTTTTAGCAGGATATCCGTCGGTGAAAATAGAATCGATTGCTGAAAACTGATTGTCAGTTTCTGGCCCTGGTTTTTGAAAAATTGTCGGATTCCGACAATTTCTATCTTTTTTAGGTCTAACCTGAGCATGTTTTCCCAAAAACTGACAATGAGGGTTGGCATTTTCTCAGAAAGTGACATTTTTTGTTGAGTCATTCCCTGATTTTGACAAATTTTTTATGAAGTATTATGTGTACGAACAAAATTTTTGAATAAGATGAGAACATTTTAGTTCTTCAGGCAGTTAGTATTGGTCTTTAATCCGGGTGTACAGGCCTTCAGTCTG
>CAZWIU010000078.1:0-20135 GCA_964634105.1 uncultured Bacteroidales bacterium
TACTTTAGTACAATTTAGGTAACAAACACCCTCTTTTTATGAATAATTCAGGTTAGGTAATAATTAAAAGTTTATATTTACTTATCGCTTGTTTTAAACTGTATCCTGAAGTTGAACGTAAACATCATGTATATGAAATATTTTTCAATTTCAATTTTATTGCCGTTACTTTAAAGCCCTGGCGATGGAACAAAAAGAATTGTTATGTTTTGAATGGGTCGTTTATGATAATTGCAATCTGCGATGTGATTATTGCGTTAACAAAGGCGAATATTCTCACAGGAATAAAGAGGAAATCAACTATGTAAAAGGTATTGAAATCGATATCGCCAGGCGGATTATTGAACTAAGTCCCTTAGGGAAGGAAGTACGGGTGAATCTGACCGGAGGAGAACCATTGCTGGCGGAAAATATCAGCGATGTTATCACGATATTGACTGCAAACAAAAAAATAAAAGTAAAACTGATTACAAATTTCAGGCTGATTCACCGGATTGATTCAGTCATCGGTAAGTTGGATAGAATCCTGGTAAGTTTACATATAAAATCGCGAACCGACCAGGAGATTGAAAACATGATAGAAAGTCTCAACCGATACAAATCCACCGTTCCTATAATTATATCACAGGTCGATCACGATCTGAACGATGAGGATAGAAGAAAACTGAATTACATTAGAAGAAAAACGCATATGTTCATTAATATGCAGCAATTCATACCCCCCTGGACTGACGATACAAAAGATAATAAACGTATCAGCGATAGTATTTACATGCCCACAAAAGGGAAATATTGCACATTGGGTTATTTTTATTTTTTAATTCATGCTAATGGTAAATTTTTCTCTAATCTGTGGTGTATTGACAGGAATGAAATTCAACAAAAGAATTTTTTGGGAGATATACATGAGGTAACACAACTATTGTTAAGCAGCAAGCTTTATAAATGCCCTGAATCGTCGTGCGGATGCAACTATAATACCTTTCATTATGGCATTTATTTCAAGGAATGTGTGAAGTTAGGACTGGAAAGGGCTAACATAATGGACCGTAAAAATGAAATAATGAATAATAGAAAATTATATAATCGGGCCATACAGAGTTTAATTCAGTATTACTACCTTGTAGTTCCCGGATCGGTTGACCCAATCGCACGGGTCAGGCGTATGAGAATATTTCAGTCAAACAGTAAGGCATTACGGATCTTTCTATATAAGCTTCATTATTATTTATGAACATTTACCCGCGATTAAAAGTGTTTGTTACTATCTTGAGTCTGTCGGAATTATTGTGATTCATTGTGTCCCGAATCACTCGGGATTGAGTCCTGGTGGCAAAAAAGCGTATAGCCACAAAGGCTCTGAAATAAAATAAATACGCCACGATGATCTGGTCTCATACCGAAGGTTGCAGCTAATATGATACAAATACAAATTTTTAATAATCTGCATGATATAAAATTCTTACACAGTCTCTTATGCACACACGCGAGAAATTCTGTAAACACATAGCAGGCTAAACGGGAAAAAACCATACTATATGAAAAAAGCAATGTTTGTACTGATTATTGCATGCACCGGGCTTAAAATATCAGCCCAGTTTGTGGCAACTATGGAGGTAAAAGAAGATATTCCGGGTATCTGTAATAAGAACGGAGTATATGCCCTGATTCCCTCTTTTAAAGGACAGGAAGAAGCCGTTTGCCCTGTGCCGGAGGAAGAAATATTGAAACGGCTGAATGCTGAAGTTACCTTCCTGAAAGATAATCCTGGATACAACGACAAGGGAATGATCAACCTTATCATTAATTGCCGGGGTGAACTTGTCTATTGCAGAATGGATAATAAAACGCAGAGCCCGGATCTTGATAAACAGATTGAAGCTGTTTTCAGTACCCTGGGCGAATGGAAAGCCGGAAAATTGAAAAAGAAAGCAGTCGACTCTTCTCAATTATTTAGTTTTACTATTGTCGATGGTATTTTCACTTTTGATTAAAATTAAAAGGGGAAAGAATTTATATCGACCTCTTTATTTATTTTACTGACATTCGTTGTGTTTTGCAAACTTTGACCAATATGAATGAACCTGTTAAACCTTCGCAGAATACTGATTTTCAGAATAACAGTACCGAAACGATCTATATTAAAGCCGAAGAATTACCGGAGAAAACCGAAAAAATCGATTATTCGAAAGTATATGAATTACCCCCTATAAAAGTTCGCTATTTTTCAATGCTGATTGATGGTATTTGTATCCTTGTGTTTTCGTTCGCACTGGCCATGTTGTTTGATAAGATCGGCGAAGTACCCGACTATGTGCGAGGTATTTGCTTTGTGTTAGTGGTACTGCTGTACGAACCAATCCTGGTATCTCTCGGTAGTACCATCGGGCAGCTGGTAATGGATATCCGTGTCCGTAGTTTTCAGGATCCGGAGAAAAAATTGAATTTCTTCCTGGTTATTGTTCGTGTTTCATTTAAACTGATATTAGGCTGGTTGTCGTTCCTGACAGTGACCTTCAATACAAACCGGCGGGCTATTCACGATTTTATGAGCGGATCGATTGTAGTAGCCAAAAAAATTGCAACTAAATAAACTGAGTGCAAGACTCCATAGCCTATGTTTTATCGCTTTTGCGTCCTGTTCATAACACTTACAACGATTTCTTCTGTTGTTGTAAGCGATGTATGCCTGGCTACCGGGAGTAAGGATAGTATCCCCGATACCACCGGCATTAAAAAAGGACGGCTTATTACCGTGATTACCGGTGCCTCGGTTGCATACGTTGGGTCAATGTCCTACCTGCAATTTATCTGGTATAAGGATCATGCAAGGGTTCCCTTTGAATTTTACAACGACCTGGGAGGATATAACCAGGTCGACAAATGTGGCCATATTTATGGCGCTTATATTGAAAGCTATATTGGTTTTCATTCACTGCTGTGGGCGGGTGTTTCAAGAAAAAAGGCAGCATTATATGGCGGCAGCCTTGGATTTCTGTTGCAATTGCCCATTGAAATATGGGATGGGATGTAC
The DNA here is from genome assembly GCA_964634105.1 of uncultured Bacteroidales bacterium. Classification (GTDB taxonomy): domain Bacteria; phylum Bacteroidota; class Bacteroidia; order Bacteroidales; family UBA10428; genus UBA10428. The sequence goes on from CAZWIU010000078.1 coordinate 3,035, forward strand.
GAAGGTTGGGGATTCTCATGGAGCGATGTAGGGGCTAATACGCTGGGATCGTTGCTGGTGATGGGACAGGAATTTGTCTTTCATGAACAAATCGTAAAATACAAGTTTACATTCAGCCCTTCCCCTTATGCCGATCAGGCAAATGGTTACCTGGGCGATGGATTCAATGAAATATTCTATGATTATAACGGGCATTCCTATTGGCTAAGCATCGGCATCAACAGGATCATTAAAAAAAACATGATTCCCGATTGGGTCAACCTCGCGTTGGGTTATAGCGCCGGGGGTATGTTCGGTGAATTCGGGAACATCGCCCGTTATCATGGAGTGAATATTCCGGAAACAGAACGATACAGGCAATTTCTGCTGTCACTGGATATAGATTTTACCAATATCCCGACCCGGGACAAATATCTTAAAAAGGTATTGAACAGCATGTTCATGATAAAGCTCCCTTTCCCTGCCATAGAAATAAATACAAAAGGTAAGTTCCGGTTTTACCCGCTTTACTATTGATGTATCTTAGTCTTATTCTGATTCTGATTCTGATTCTGATTCTGATGTTAATGTATAATCCACTTAAAGGCGCACGGATGTGTGCCTGAAATTTTTTCAGTTTTTATCTGCAACAGACTGTCATATGTTCAGATAATATACTGATCATCATGCCGTTATGACACTACCACCCACACAGGTTTAAAACATTCTATTTAATCAACCAGCTTGAAACAATTCCGATAGTCGATGAAAATCAATTACCTGGATTCAGAATGTTCATTTCATCCAAGTTATTATTTCCTGCGATAGATCTGGAGGTAATAATTTGGCGGGGATTTTGATTCCTTTCCGGCGGTATAAAATTGTGGTAAGATGAACATGAATGAATTTACAATCAAGGCACAGGAGATTATCCAGACGGCTTTTGAGATAGCACAGGAAAATGGCAACCAGTCGGTCGAGACAGGGCACTTGTTGAAAGGTTTTCTTTCAAAAGGCAACAGTGTTCCCGATTTTATCTTTAAAAAGGTCGGAGCTAACCTGTCCATGATCGAACGGGTACTCGATAAAGAATTGGAATCGTATACCAGGATATCCGGCGGCGAAGCCTATCTCTCATCGAATGCTTCAAAAGCGCTTCAGCACGCTGTTACTGCCTCAAAAAAGAAGGGCGATCAATATGTATCGGTCGAATATATCTTATTGGGATTGCTTTCGGTCCAGGATAATATTTCCCGTATTCTGAAAGACAACGGACTTACCACTGCCGAGGTAGGTAAAGCTATTGATGAACTTCGGAAAGGGGCAACGGTCGACAGCCAGTCGGCTGAGGAATCATATAATGCCCTGGGCCGGTATGCCATCAACCTGAACGATATGGCACGCAATGGCAAGCTCGATCCGGTTATTGGCCGCGATGAGGAAATCCGACGTATACTGCAGATCCTTTCACGGAGGACAAAAAATAATCCCGTATTGATCGGTGAGCCCGGAGTTGGTAAAACTGCCATCGCCGAAGGTCTGGCACACCGTATTGTGGCAGGCGATGTCCCCGAGAATCTGAAATCGAAGCAGGTATTCTCTCTCGATATGGGTGCGTTGATAGCCGGAGCCAAATACAAAGGCGAGTTCGAAGAACGGTTAAAAGCCGTTGTCAAAGAGGTCATCCAATCCGATGGCGAAGTGATCCTGTTTATCGATGAGATTCATACCCTGGTAGGCGCAGGGAAGTCGGAAGGAGCAATGGACGCGGCCAATATCCTGAAGCCTGCGCTTGCACGTGGTGAGCTCAGGGCTATAGGGGCAACAACCCTGAACGAATACCAGAAATACTTTGAAAAGGATAAGGCGCTTGAGCGTAGGTTCCAGATCGTGATCGTGAACGAACCCGATGTATTAAGTGCTATCTCGATATTGCGTGGCCTGAAAGAACGCTACGAAACTCACCATAAAGTCAGGATCAAGGACGAGGCTATTATTGCTGCGGTAGAACTGTCGAGCCGGTACATCACCGAGCGCCATCTGCCTGATAAGGCCATTGACCTGATCGATGAGGCAGCTTCAAAGATGCGTATTGAAATGAACTCGTTGCCGGAGGAGATTGACGAGCTGGAACGTAAAATCAAGCAGCTTGAAATAGAACGGGAAGCCATAAAACGCGAAGGCGACAAGCAGAAAGTGGATGCTTTGAGCATAGAGATCGCCAACCTGGGTGAAGAAAGAAATAAACTAAGGGCTAACTGGCAATCGGAAAAAGAATTGATCGGTAAGATACAGCATAATAAAAGCCTGATCGAAGATTACAAGCTCCAGGCCGACCAGGCTGAACGTGCGGGTGATTATGGTAAGGTTGCTGAATTGCGCTACGGGAAGATCAGGGAAGCTGAAGCAGCTATTGAAAAATACAAGTCGGAACTCGAAGAAAAGCAGCAATCGCAGGCTCTGATACGTGAAGAAGTATCGGCAGAAGACATTGCCGAGATCGTATCGAGCTGGACTGGCATCCCGGTGAGTAAGATGCTTGAAGGGGAACGGGAAAAATTGCTTCATCTCGAGGCATCCCTGCATAAGCGCGTGGTGGGCCAGGATGAAGCTGTCACAGCTGTGGCCGATGCTGTGCGCAGGAGCAGGGCCGGGCTTCAGGACGCTTCCAAACCAATCGGTTCATTCATCTTCCTGGGTTCAACCGGTGTCGGTAAAACAGAGCTGGCGAAAGCGCTTGCCGAGGTGCTGTTTAACGATGAAAACCTCATGACCCGTATCGATATGTCGGAGTACCAGGAAAGACATTCTGTTTCGCGGTTGATAGGCGCTCCTCCGGGATATGTCGGCTATGATGAAGGGGGCCAGCTGACCGAGGCAGTGCGCCGTAAACCCTATTCGGTGGTATTGCTCGATGAAATAGAGAAGGCACATCCCGATGTCTATAATATCCTGTTGCAGGTACTTGACGATGGACGGCTTACCGATAATAAGGGCAGGGTAGTGAATTTTAAGAATACTATTATCATCATGACTTCCAACATTGGTTCGCATCTTATTCAGGAACGGCTTGAATCGTTAACCGGTAAGGGTCGGGATGCCCAACTTGAAACGCTCAGAAGCGAATTAATGGAACTGTTACGTAAAACGATTCGCCCCGAATTCCTGAACCGTATCGATGAGGTTATTATGTTCACTCCTCTCACACAACAGGAAATACAAAAGATCGTTATGCTACAGATACGATCTATCCAGGATAAGCTCTTAAAAAGCGACCTGACGCTCGATGTCACTGATGCAGCCGTTAAGCTGATCAGTGAGATAGGTTTCGACCCTCAGTATGGCGCACGGCCTATCAAAAGAGCGATACAACGTGAAATCGTAAATAACTTGTCGAAAGCTATTCTTCAGGGTACTATTGCAAAAGACAGAAAGATAACAATCGACGCGGAAGATGAAAAAATAGTGTTCAGGCAATAGTGGTTAAAGATTTTTTTGTGGTTCTGTGGAACCTGGAATTTTTTTACCAGAAAAGCGCCATGCAGGTTCAGCGAGAATTCCTTTTATTCTTTCAGACAGAAAAGCGCTGAATTAATCGCAGATTGTCACTGATGAAGGGAGTATGAAGCAACTACCGGCAGTCAATTCTCATGCTGGCGCTTACGATTATTCTTTGCTGTTTGCTGTTGCCAGACGGTGTATTACTTCGGCGCCTAAAATGTATGATTTCTGATCACTGATGATTATCTGCTCAGTTAAAATTCTTGACGCATTCATCCTGCGATTCATATAAATCGAAGACGTTATGCAGTTGTAACAGCTTAAACAGCTCCATTACCTCCGGGCGGATGTTGCAGATCTTGAACTGTCCGTGGTTATTATTGGCAGTCTTCATAATGGAGAGAAAGACTCCGAATCCGGAACTGTCGATAAATTTTATGCCTTCCAGATTAAGTGCGAGGCGGGTATCAGGTTTGTTAAAGAAGCTTTTCAGTTGTTCCTTTACGGGTTCAACGATCAATGCATTAAATCTGTCAATGTCATTGAATTTTACAACAATTACATTATTTATTTTCTCTGTCTTTAACATAATCTGTGTTTTTTATAAGTAGATATCAATATTTTTTACGATCTCATCAAGTTCTTCCAGGGCAACAGCAGTTTCGTGTTTAAAATTATTGATAAAGCCCGGATATTGTTCAACCTGCTCGCCTGCCTTTGCAAGGTTTTCGAATGTTTTTAGTTCTGCAGCCAGGTCGTTCAAACCCATAATCGAAATAGAGGATTTTGCTTTATGAGCCAGCCTGCCCAGCTGTTCGTAATCTTTATTTTTATAGAACGTATCCATACCTTCTGAAAATTCTGATACCTGCGATTTGAAAATGCCAATCATTTCAAGTATCAGGTCTTTATTTCCGGCAGACATGTTTTTCAGGTAAGTGAGATCTACCTTCATAGGTTTTTTGGTGTGAATAATAAATTCACCTCTAAATTAATTTATTTTTTTATTTTTAATCAATTATTCTTGCTGATACATAACCTAATGTACCTTTTTATAGTATACTGCCTTAAATATAAACTACTATGACCAGGGCTCTCTTCTCTTTATTCATCACTTCTTTCCTGTTTGCATCAACCTTTGCTCAGCAGGATTCTTATGAAGTACAGCGGTATAAGGTTCAGCGGCGGGCAGAACAGTTCTACAATAAGGCCGTTGAAGCCATTGCTGCAAAGGATCATTACGGTGCTTTATACAGGCTGGATAGCGCTATTGCTCTTAAGCCCGATTTTGCCGCAGCTTATATCGAGCGGGGCAAAATATACTATGAGAAGGAAAGAAAAAACGATGCGTTGAATGAATTCCTCAAGGTTCTCGTCTTTGAACCTGCGAATGGCGAAGCTTTGTTTTATAAAGCTTACGTGATGTTTACCATGGATACTTCAAGCGTAAGCAGCAGCGATTTTGACCTTCCTTTGAAAAACCAGTATACATATCCCCACGCATATTACTACCGGGGTTTATTAAAGCTGATGGAGAAACAGTATAACGATGCAATTGCCGATTTTACCCTGGCCATTGAACGTAAAGCCGATTATGCGAAGGCATTCCACGACAGGGGTACAGCAAAGCGAATGCTGGGCGACTACCAGGGTGCAATATACGACTACCGGCTGGCAATCACGTATGATCCCAAACTGATTATGGCCTATGTCAACATGGGGGTATCGAAAAAGATGCTGGGTGATTACCAGGGTGCTGAACAGGATTTTACAGTGGCTATTAATATCGATACCACCAATTATATTCCTTACAACGACAGGGGAGGAACCCGTTATATCCTGGGCGACATGGCCGGAGCCAAATCGGACATACAAAAAGCCTATGCCCTTAATCCCGATTCATACGAAGTGCTTACGAACATGGGCAATATTGTCAGTAAGGCGGGCGACTATAAATCGGCCATCGAGTGGTATAACAAGGCAGCTGAAATAAAGCCCGATTATACTTTATGCTATCTGAATCGCGGGTTAACCTACGAAATGCTCGGCATGCTTAACGAAGCCTGTGCAGATTGGAAAACTGCTGCCGGCCTGGGCTCAAAAGATGCAATAGAATACCTTAAAGAGTGTAACCAGTAATATATTTCAGATCATGATAAAAAGAATCCTTTTTCTGACCCTTTGTATATTATCTGCGCAGCTCTTCACAGTCCGGGCGCAAGAAGATCCGCTCAAAATAAAACGGAAGGAATTCAAAAAACAGGAATATGGTTTTAAAGATGCCTGGATGGATATCAAGGATGGTAATTACTATTTCCGACGTGGCTCGGGTTCATACCGCGAAGCGCGCGAATGTTATCTTAAAGCCTATGGATATAACCAGGAGAATGCCGAATTAAACTATATGATCGGTAAATGTTACCTTTCTACTGATAATAAATATGAGGCCGTCAATTACATTCAGAAAGCCTATAATCTCAAACCCGGCGTCAGTTTCGATATTCACCTGATGCTTGGATTGGCATACCACCAGAAGCTGGAATTCGATAAAGCCATCGAAGAATATAATTCTTTTATCAACAGCCTTCCACCGAAAAAGCGTCCTGCCTACCAGTCACAGGTCGACCTTTATATCCAGCATTGTAAAAACGGGACCATCCTGGCGGATAAGCCCGAACGCGTCGTGATCAATAATCTCGGGAAGAGTATTAATTCAATCTATGATGAGTATGGACCGGTTCTTACCAAAGACGGTGCGACCATGTACTTCACATCCCGCAGGCAATTTGCCAGGAGAAGCAATAAGAGCATTCTTGATGACAAGTATTTCGAAGATATTTACGTGTCGGATAATATCAATAATGAATGGACCCGCGCCCGCCGTCTCGATAAGAAGGTCCTCGGCCGCACCAATAACACCAACGATGCGGTGATCGGATTATCTCCCGATCAGCAGAGCCTCTATATATACAAAGGCAAGGAAAGAAATGGAGATATCTATGTATCGACCCTGAAAAAGGGAGAATGGTCAAAACCCAAACCGCTTTCGAAATTCAATTCCAAGTACAGGGAAACTTCATTTTGCTTGTCTTCCGATGAGTCAACGCTGTATTTTATTTCAGGCAATACAAAGAAAGGGTATGGAGGTACCGATATCTATGTCAGCCATAAGAATCAGAAAGGAAAGTGGGGGAAACCCGAAAATGCGGGCAATGTTATCAATACCTACTTCGACGAGTTGGGAGTGAGCCTCGGGGAAAACGACAGTGTGCTGTATTTCAGTTCACAGGGGCATAATTCAATTGGAGGTTTTGATGTATTTAAAAGCAAGATCAGCAATGTCGGATTATGGTCTAAGCCTGAAAACCTGGGTTACCCTATCAATACTCCAAACGACGATCTGTTTTATGTTCAGCCCAAAGATAGCAAGATAGCCTACTATTCTTCAAACCGTGAATCGGGATTTGGAGGCATCGATATCTATAAGATCATTTACCTGGGGGCTGCCAAAGATATGATCATGCCCGATGTGGAAGACCTGATAGCAGGGGCAAAAAGACCGTACGATAATATTTATTTCATGCCGACAGTCAAGATCACTGTCGATACAACCATCCTGATGCGCGGTTTCATCACCGATTCGGAAAACAGCAAACCGGTAATAGCAAAGCTTGAGATCATCGACCGGGATAAAAGCCAGGTGATCGCAACAGCTATCTCCGATGAAACGGGTAACTATTCGGTCCGGATACCCGAGCCGAAATCGTATGGCGTTGAAATTGTTGCCAAAGGATACCTGCTGTATCTCGATATGGTTGATCTTTCCCATACTACCTTCGACGAGGTTGTTGTAAAGAATTTCGCACTCGAGCGGGTTGAAGTCGGGGCCAAAGTGGTACTGCAAAATATCTATTTCGAATTTGGCAAATCAACGCTTAAGCCCGAATCGTATGCAAGTCTGAACAATGTTGTCTCATTGCTTGAAAGCAACGAAACCGTTCGCATTGAAATATCAGGACATACCGATAATGTAGGTTCGTTGAAAGCTAATACCAAGCTTTCAACCGATCGTGCAAAAGCCGTTGTCGATTACCTGATATCGAAGGGAATAAGACCCGACCGGCTCGAATATAAAGGATATGCCTTCACGCAGCCTATTGCGCCGAACAATACGGAAGCAGGCCGTGCACAAAACCGCCGGGTAGAGTTTAAGGTATTGAGTAAATAATATTTTTAGGATCTAAACTGGTAACTTTACAGCTGTTTCGGAGGATACCATCCTGTGCAGCCAGAGTATGCTTCGGATAGTAAAAGGTGCTGGATCCTTGATGCTGTGGGTACTCACGATGTTATTTGCTTATATTTTTAATTTCTTTCCATATATCTTTTATATTCATTTCTCCTGCGAAATAGCCTACCTGCGAGTCTTTTTTAAAAATCTCATAGGAGGGAGCAATCAATATTTTATTTGAATCAGGATATTCAGCGATATCGTGTCCGATATATGTTCTTATATCTAAATAAATACACGGTTCCGAGGTATGATTATAAAGTTGATGCGCCCCTGTTTCCCCTTTTTCAAAAAAGATCAGATCGCCACTCGTTACAATGGCTAATCCACCTGGAGTTCTTAACGTGGCAGCGCCGGAAATGATCATAAATAGTTCCTCGGCATACCGATGATAATGATAGGGAGTCGAATATTGATCGGGATTTAATTGTCTCAGATCAAAATTCAGGTTCTCGGGATTAATTCCTCTTTGAGCCCTGGAAACATCAGTTAATATCCTGTAATTATCAATTTTATTCGGACTCTCCTGGAACTCCCGTTCGTCAGATCTTAAAATTGTTGCCATATTTAACAGTTTATTATTAAACAAATTGATCGGGTTATGTGCTCATATTTGAACTTCTCAACAGGAAATTATGCTGCATTCGTGTGTTCGCTACCGCAGCACACAGCATAAGGATCAATGGCGATGAGAGCGGTTTATTCATTGTCTTTTCACATGTTTTCAATCTTGCATTGAGCGAAAATCCTGCTGTTAACGAAAGCGTTATTTGTATAAAGTCTAATAAAGTTTCCCGTTATTTCCGGGGTGTTTTAAATCGATCCAGAAAATGTTTATCTCTTCATGTTCGTCCGCCCTGCCATTTTTATTCAGATCCATTTTAGCAAACACATACATGTAATCATTGCCCGGATCATATTCCGAACTAATTACGGAATAGTTCGCCGGGACTAATGCAGTTTTATTACTTGCCGTGTTATCAATATGGTAGAAATGCCTCAGGTCATTCTCATTAAGATATCCATCGCGGTTGCTGTCCTCATCATAAACCGATATCATAAAATAATCACGATGAACAGGGTTAAAATTTAAAGTATCTGTTGAAAATGATGGGTAATATAGCGTCTTAACAAGTACCGGATGATCGAAGAAGTATTTTTGTTTCTGAAGAGCGATATCATAATATGAAATGTTAACCATATTATAACCGTACACAGCTTCAAACCCAGGCATATAATGGTAGTGCCATTGATTCCCGAAGCTGTTATTTATTTCAGAATAATTTTCATATGAGCTGATTGAGCCTATGAAAGTAGTATTGGTCCTTTTATTCATGTTCACTTTAAAAATTGTGGTAAGTCTATACCTGTCCATTCCTGTAAGCAGAACATTTCCTGGCCTGATCTCAAATTCCGGTGAATCCTTTGCAATGCCATTAAGCTGGACTTCATTTTCCACTTGAGTTTCCGGAGTTACTGAGAATCCTTTTGGTTCAGGTTTATTCTTTGAACACGAGAACGTCAGGGAGACCATCAGTATAGCGCATAATAACCGGCTTGTTTTCATAAGTTTATTGTTAACATTATTGTAGTGGAGTCTAAGATAAATGATCTGAGCCAAAAGCCACTCACCTTCGTTGAAATTTGCACCAGCGTCGTAACCGACTCTCGGCCTCTGTAGCATAGCTACTTCGGCGAAGGAGGCTCGGTGCAGGCGCACGGTGAGCGAAGACAACCAACCGCCAACAGCCAACATCAAATAACTAATCAGCTACCCAACTTACCGACTCATCACCTCATCCTCATTACTAGTTTGTACTTCGTGTTCCGGCGGGCAGGCATCTCTTATACAGCCTACTTTGGTACTATTTTCACGATCACTCGTTTGTATCTTGTTAATGGCGGATTTCCTTTATCGGTTACCTGTACGATAAAGTGGGCCGTCGTTTCCTTGTCGACTGTGGGAGCAATGATATAGGCCCCGTGAGCATTCTCCGCTCCTTCAATTTTTATCAGATCCCTGTAGGTACCTGCTTCAGGATAGTTAAACCACAAAAAACTGAAGCTGTCTCCATCGGGGTCGTACGTTTCAAAGGCGTCTAATACGAATCCTTGTCCTGCTTTTACAGTGATTTCTTCAGGCTGGTTTAATACAACCACAGGTGCATGATTCGCCTCATTGAATGATTTTATACACCAATCCATGCGTGCGGCAAAATCATTCTGAAAATCATCTCTCCAACGCCAGAGCGAAACTTTATTGTCGCGGAATGTAATTGTATCCATTTTAACAGTTCTCCCATAATCGCCGGAAATATATGGAGTGTAACTGTCCACAGCATTGGTCCATATTTTTCTGGTTTCGGGTTCAGATGGTACTCCCGAACCTCCTTTTTTCTGCGTGGCAAAGTCGGGCTTATAAAGTTCATATCTTCCTCCCCAACCGCCCCATTCAGGATGTTCCGGATGATTCAGTCCATTCATTATTAACGATAAAAACGATGGAGTATCACCTTCCATTCCCCATGCTACATCCGGATAAGCTGCACCAAGAGGACCGTGCCCCTGTTGTATATGTTGAGAAATCCAGGAGTTGCTGATTTCACTGTTATCGATCCCGTATATAAAGCTATTGATGCCATTCCAGGTTGCACTGCCATAATCATCTCCCGGGCTGACAATATAAAACAGTGTTGGAAAATTATTCCGTATCCAGATACCGCTGTCGTCCTGGTCGGATATGGTATACACCCTTAGCTTTGCAATGAGTTTATTCGCTTCAGCTTCCGGCCGGGTATGGCGGATTTTATAGAGCGCCTGCGCAAGGGTATTCACGCCACCCCAGACAGCTATCCATAATGGGCGTTCATCGTCCTCTTCAAGTACTTGTATGATCCAGTCGGAACCTTCTGAATCTTTTCCTTCTCCCACTCCTTCCATCCCATATACAGCAGGTCCCTGTTTTACTAACAGTAACAGCGCGCCGGCCTCCGGGAAACCGGCTTCGTGTTTTACCAGATTTGGCTGAACCTTACCATAGGCCCGGATAATCTTTTTTATCGATTCGGGAGCCACTCTTGTCTTTTGCCAGACCGAGGTGGTTGCAATTAATCCTTTGATATCAATACTATTGGAATATAACATTAACCGGATCATCGATTGTGTATCGTCCGGATCGGCTTCTATATCCGTTAACACAATCACCCTGTGTTGTTTAGCCGGCTGTGCAAAAAGAGGTTGGGAACCGAATGTCAGCGTCCATGCAATCAATATAAATAGAGTTCTCATACAGGTATGTTTATCAGAATAAGTTTTTTGCATCGGGATTAAAATTATCAGACAATACTAACTGATGTTATTAATACTTAAAAAAGAAATATAGCAGATGGTATCATGATACTGTCAATAGTGATCCGGAATTTAGCTGGCAGAATTCTTACACCGGCGTAAAAGAACGTTACCGACTAACCAATACAGGGCCGATTAAAGATACAATATGATGCTGCAGGGACCGATCCTAATTTATAGCCGTGACCCATATGGGTATGAAGACTGCAATTATTGCAATAATAGCCATCTGCAGATAATAATTCTTCACGTAAAGACCGCATAAAAGAAGCAAGGGATCATCGGTGTTGGTTTCAATCTGACCACTTACCGAGGTACCTGAAAAGTTAATCCTGATGCCTTCCGCATTAAAAATACTCCATTTCGTATTCATGAAATTATTGTACTTCCAGTAGTATGTCTTTTTATTCAGGGAGAGGGTTGCTTTTGTCATCCAATTGCTGTAGCTAATCTCTCCGACATTCCTGTTTTCGGTGGTATCAATTATGCTGGTATGCTGTTTGCAGAACCCGCTGGTTATGAATTTATACTGCTTATCGTTTAACTCGCCGGTTGAGATCTGAGAAAAGGGTTTATCACGTAATTTCCCGACCCACCGGCCATTTGAATGAAGTGTGTATGACCTTGAGAATAATCTGTTTTTCCAGTGAATCCTTGGTTGCATAGGCTGAATTTTTGTCTGTAATTTAAATCAATATGTTGGAAGTAAAAATACATCGTTAGCTTCATTTCGTGAAATTCACAAAATTGTTGTCTGACTCTCATTTATCAGCCGTTAGTAAATAGTACTATACCTTAAGTATGAATGCTGTCGGAATAGACCTGGTGTGATACTGAAATTGCCTATTCAGGGCAATGGTACTTAAGTATATACAACACCATTTTATTTACATAGGCTTCCTCATAAACCTTGAACTTTCTTTTATTATCCACCACTGTGTCAACCCTCAGCAATTGCGATTCGGATATTATTTTCTGCACATTAAACTGGTTAAAAATCATGTCGGGAAAGCCGGCAACACAAAATGGTTCATCATTGCTGAGAAACTCACCTATGGAATCGGTTTTAGACAGATCGGGAAAAACATCCATATTGGTGAATACGATGGTGTGCTCATTTCTGAACCAATAATTTTCAACTTCAGGAGAGCTATATTCAATAAACGGTCCTGCGGTTACCTCAAAAACATGGAATATTTTTTTAATTTCAGGATATGACTTCTGAAGATATTCGACCGATTGTTTATATGGCCCGTATGAAAAATATGATGTCCTTATTGAAACGAGAACTCCACAGATTAGTATTACTGCCATTAGAATTGCTTTTAACAAGTTGTTTTTTGTTTCAATGAAAAACAAGGCAGGGGGTACCATTAACATAGGTGCGATGATCATTATATACCTGTGATATAATATGGGTTGGGAGAAGATTGAAATTATACCTGTGGTCAGTACTGTAGCAAAAAAGATGAACAATGATACTCCCAGGATCATACCGTGCCTTTCCTTTTTAACAACATAATTTCTATATATTACCCAGCATATTAAAGCGTAAACAATAATTATCAACAGCAGAGAAAATATCGAAATCCAGAATTTCTGAGCGAAAGGAAGAATGAAGCAGGCAAAAAAATCACGCCAGGTAAGGGCAGGTACCCAGAAAAATTCCTGCGCTTTTTTTGTGTGTTGAAATAAAATGAACAACCATGGAAGATATAGTAGTGCAGTAATAAGCGCATATGCCAGATGAGTTCTCCAGTTTTTATTCTTCTTAATATATAGGGAAACAACGACAAAAATGTTGGCCCAGAAAGCAGCTATTAAACCATAATAATGGGTGTACGCTGCTGCCAGTGAAAACAACATTAAAAGGAACAAATCTTTTTTTGCGTTTGAAGCAATGTATAATGAAGCATATAAAAACACACCGGTGACAGTAAAGGCTCCCCAGGTATACATCCGTGCATCATGTGAATAGGAAGCAAGCATCGGCAGTGATAAAAGAAGCTGGCAAAAATACAGTGCGCCGGTATTACCAAAAACTCTCCGACCAGCAATATACCCCAAAACTATCGTTGAAAGAACGCCCAACACCGAAAATAACCTGATGGCAATGGTTCCTGAACCGAAAATTGAAACAAATATCTTTAGGCTGAAAAAATAGAGTGGTGGATGAAAGTCGTTTTTAAGCAACCCTATCATATCGCTGAATGAATGGTTTACCAGCGCTTTGGTAAAAGTTTCATCGATCCAGATGTCGCTGTAATTAATATTAAATAAATAGAATACTGTGGCGAAAATTAAAATTAACAGAAATACAAGTCTCTCTTTCTGCAGGGTCAATGTTACAGGTAGTTTCATATTTACTTTTTTAATGTCGGTGTCAGGTACTTTATAGCAATGTATTTATTTTTTAAGATCAGTGTTTTAAATTATGGTTACGAAAGCAATTCAACCTAATGTTTTTCAGTAAAATTCAATTAAGAACAACAATACCTATGCAACAGGCAAAGCTGTATTGAACGCCGCTGTTTTATTCTAACCAAATGCCTCAACTCCCGCTATTAAACGGGAGTCGGGCTTATAAAAAGCTTCAGGCTAAGTAGTTGAAACGGCCATGCCTGTTTATTTGATAGCCATTATTCAATACGGATTTTCGTCACAATCGAATTATTCTTATTCCGGACCATTAATAAGTACAAGCCAGGGTCGAGATCCAGATCAATCCGTTCCTGCTCTACCGGAGTCATGAACTCTTTCCGTACGACAAGCCTCCCGTCGATACTTAACAGGTGCAGAGCCGTGAAGCCGGAACTCCAGTATACATTGATTTCATCCGCCGCCGGATTGGGGAAGACAACCGGAGCTGCGATCTCCGGTTCCGGAACCGCATCAATTACCGGAGGCTCATACGGGCAATTCGATGATGTATCGCCTATACCGTCGGGTACTAAGCCTGTATTGGTGAGCAATAACTTATCAAGCAGGGCGCCGTCTTCGCGGTAGCAAATACTCAGGGTATGATAACCGGTATCCAATATAAATTCAACAGCGGTGCCACCGGCATTGGAATTATGCACATCGTCCCAGTGCCAGTTATTACCTGCAGGGATACTGTTCCACATAATCCAGGTACTGCTTGTATCCATCCTGATCCAATAGGAATCGTCGTCAGCGGTAGGTGTTATCACTCTGCCCCATAACTTGAATAATCCATTTTCTTCAAGATGGAAATTGAAGAGCAGATGATCGGCAGTATCTGCTGATGCACCCGCTGTACTTTGCGTTCCCAGGGGAGCCATCACATATTCTCCGTGCGAAGCATTCGCATTTTCCTCGATCAGCCAGGTCGATCCGACAATTCCACATTCAGCATCCAGCCAGATGTTGGTGTGTTTTGTGGTGATCACATTAATGAGCACGGTATCGTATCCCCGCGCGCCATCGTTGTCGGTCACGGCCAGTGTCAATTCATGTTCCCCGATATTTGCTGTCACATTGCAGATAGTATCGGTGGAAACCTGTATTCCATCGAATGCCCAGGAATAATTCACCAGTATGCCATCGGGATCGGAGCATGCAGCCGCACTGAAATGAAATGATTCGGTACCGTTGCCATTCGTATCAGTAACTTCCAGGTCGTCGCTCACAAAGGCATCCGGCGCAATATTCCCATACCTTCCGGCCCGATCGGGATGCGAAGTAAAGGTGGTTATACTGTTCGGCTCGACTGTAGCGGTGAACATGCCGCCCGTGAGGGAAAAACCACCATCGTTTACCATATTTTTAGATGCCGATGTAGTAATTGCCGTAAGGGTATCAACAGTTCCGTTCTGAATTTCGAAGTCAACTTCCACCGCTGAAGTATTTGAGTTTATTACAACGATGACCAGGCTGGTGTCGGTCTTAAAAGCTGTTGCATCGATGCCCGAGGCTGAACTCAATGCAAGATGCACCCTCTCGGCTCCGGGTCGTACGAATTTGGAAAAATGGGAGAATACATAACCTCGTTTAGAAACGGAACCGTCGTCGGTGATAAGCCCATAGAAACGACGGATATACCACCATACATAGGCATTGAAATTAGCCTGCATGCAATCGGTGATCTCATTGCCAACAAGGAGGGCATCAGGCCACAGGTTAGCGCTCCGGTCGCTGCTCGTATAATGTTCGGTCATCCACACCTCTTTCCCTTTCTCGCGTGCCAGCGGATAGTCGAGTAAGCCTCCGCCGTAAATATGTCCGCCCACGATATCAAAATTGGCATTCGCTTCCGCATCGTTCAGCAGGGCATCGGTATACGGGCGCCTGAACTGAAAAGATTCAGGAGCCATTACGCGGGTAGGAAGGGTCTGTGCATTTTCTTCAAGGAAGGTGATCATCTCTTCCTGGGTCCAGTTTGTCCAGCCCCCGGCATAGTCGGGCTCGTTTTGCACCGAAATGGCATAGAGCGGAACGCCGCTGTCATTCATATAGTTAAAGTATCGCGTTAGATGTAAAGCATATTCGTCGTAATAATCTTCAAGGAGCCGGTGTGTAGGTGATGCCTGATCAAGCATCTCGGCAGGAGGATCCCAGGGAGAGGCAAAGACGATGGCTCCGTTGTCAACAGCATATCGGGCGATGTCCAGTTCATTATAGAATGCATTGGAATCAGGACTGACCTGAAGCCGCAGAATACTCAGGCCCAACTCTCCCGGGTCGTTATCAAAGGCTTTTTCGCACATGTCTTCGTTGAGGTCTCTGCCCTGCCATGACGTGATATGTATTCCGCCAAAACCCCTGATCGACTGGTATGTGGAATCCATATCGATGACTATGCTCTGGGCATTCAGCATGCCTGTAACACCCAGAAGGACTAAGTACAATCCAAAGTTTTTAAGTTGGTAGTGTTTCATGTTGTTCAGTTTTGAGATTCTATTTAGCATATTTTCGGCCCGGCATTGTTTTCAACCGGAATATAAACAATCAATCTGTTCATGATACGGCCCCGGCTTTTCATCAACCCGGTCGAGGCTGCTTTTTTTATGTATATGTAAAAAGACAAAATCGATATCACTTTAAATATAAGAAAACGATCAAATACTTGCAGATTTGATACACATTATTATATACATTAAAAGAATGAATGTCCGGTAAACGGATCTTATTCACCTTCGTCCCGAATACCTGGGAATAAGGCGGACGGGGTGCGCCCTGCGTCATTGCGAGGATCCCGCCTTGGCGGGAGACGTGGCAATCTGGCCATGTAATTGCCTGCCCGCCATAGCTCGAAGAGCGAAGGAGGGCTTTGCCCGACGCAGCACGCAGTGCGTAGGCGGGATAAATTGATAAACTGATAAACATTAATCTGTCTGCGTTGCTCTGGGTCAGACTCTGCCTACCGGCAGGCAGGTTTGCGAGAAAAAAATTTCACGCGAAGCCCGCAAAGAATTCCGCGAAGCTGCGCAAAGAATACAAATGAGATTGCCAGCTGATTTGTTGTAAAGGATATGGGGACTATGGCGGACGGGGTGCGCCCAACGTCATTGCGAGGATCCCGCCTTGGCGGGAGACACAATTAAGCAGTTCCACATTTTATTGATGAGTTGATGAGTTGATTAGGGGATGAGTTTCCGCCTTCGTCCCTAATGCTCTTGGTTTTTGGTTGTTGCACCGATGAGTTCCTCTGTGTAACTCCGTAATAACTCCGTGTACCTCAGTGGTTTTTTTTAACCACATAGAGCACAGATCGAAAACCGAGTAATTCACCAGGTATTGCCCGCCTGAACGAGGCAGTCGGGCAGGGGTCCTGGATCTAGCATCCAGTATCCGGCATTATGCCGATCTTGTTGCAGCGCACCGACTGCACCTTTGAGAGGGTGACGATGAACGACTTATGCACGCGCACAAACCTATCGATGGGAAGGAGTTTTAGCAGACAGCTCTTCGATAGCATTCAGGGGTCAGTGAATAGCGGACGAGGTAAGTTCGATAGCAGAC
>CAZWIU010000079.1:0-7452 GCA_964634105.1 uncultured Bacteroidales bacterium
GTGTGTTGTTTTATTAATTATAGATTGTTTCATGGCACCATTGCGAATAATCATATTTAAAATAAAGTGTATATGGTTTGGAGATTCTATCCTTAGTTTTTCCCATTACTATTCCCTATGTTGTATACACACAAATCCCTGAAGGTTTTAATAAATTATTGCAGTATTCAATACCAATTTTAAACCAGAGCCTAAGATGGTTGTATTAGTACCTTCCCGGGTAGGTTAGAAAATATTTAGATGTATATTATTATTTATTACTGTTTATTATTGTTTTTTAATCTTTATTAATGTATATTTACAAATAAAAATACGATGAAAACTGATCAACCCATATTCAAGGTCTTTCAGCACAGTGAAGAATACTTTGAGATGCTTAACAAGCATGAGAATTCATTTACATTTGTTACTAAACAGGTACTGTTCATATTACTGTTTTCTCTTCTCTATGGCATTGTCATGGGTAGCTACAACGGTATACTTCAGAGTCTGGTTACCGGAATAAAAGTACCCTCCCTCATTTTTCTCTCGCTTCTGATTTGCTTTCCCGCCCTTTTTGTGATCCAGTATATGATTGGCTCAAAGCTATCGCTAAACCAGATGGCCAACATCATCCTGTCTGGGTTTATAGTATTTACTACCATAGCCTTATCCTTTACTCCGATTGTGATCTTCTTCATGATAACAAGCGACAACTATGCCTTTCTGAAATTGCTTCACGTCGCCATTTTTACATTCTCCGGCATTTTTGCCGTTAAAACCATAATAAACGGTTTATCTTATTCGTGTGAGAAGAAGAATGTCTACCCAAAACTCGGCCTGACTGTATTTAAAGTCTGGATCGTTATATTTGCCTTTGTGAGTTCCCAGTTAGCATGGAATCTGCGTCCTTTTGTAGGTAGCAGGGATCTTCCTTTTGAACTCTTCAGGGAACGCGAAAGCAATTTTTATATCGCTGTAATCCAATCGACTGTTAATCTGTTTAACCCCGATAGAAAATTCCATTCACCTGAGAAAGAGAAAAAAAATATCGATTATGAAACCGAAGCCAAAGAAGATACATTGAATGGACAATAGCGATAAAATAATGACCCTAGAGGAAGTTGCGGATTACCTTCGGGTGAAGCCCCAAACTATTTATACCTGGGCACAGGAAAAAAAAATTCCTGCAGCAAAGCTGGGAAAGGAATGGCGTTTTAAAAAATCGATGATCGATAAATGGTTCAACGACCGTATCGACGAGAAATTCAGAAATTTGTAAAAGAGGTCTCAACTTTTACCTATTGGCTGTAATTTGCATAGTAATAAATAGTTCCCCGATTTATATTATCAGCAGATAAATCCGCAATTGACATATTCTTTTGAAAGTGATATATTAGCTTGAAATTAATACTAACACTTAAGAATATGCCTCTGCTGATTATTCTGATTATCTTAGTCCTCCTTGTATTCCTGTTTGTAGGACTTTACAACCGTCTGGTAAAGCTCAGAAACAACCGTGAAAATGCTTTTGCTGATATCGATGTACAGTTAAAACAACGTCTCGACCTCATACCTCAGCTGGTTGAAGCGGTTAAAGGTTACATGAAACATGAAAGCAGTGTCCTGACTGAAATTACCAATGCCCGGGCAAATGCTATGAAAGCAACCACAGTAAATGATAAAATTGCTGCCGATAACCAACTTTCCGGAGCTTTGCGCGAATTAAATGTAGCCGTTGAAGCGTATCCCGACCTGAAAGCCAGTCAGAATTTTATACAGCTGCAGGAAGAGATCTCGGATATCGAAAATAAGCTGGCAGCTGCCCGCCGCTTCTTCAACTCAGCCACCAAAGAGCTGAATAACGCGGTTGAAACATTCCCATCCAACATACTGGCCGGCATGTTTGGTTTCAAACGCGAACCTATGTTCGATGTTGGTGCCGGACAGCGGGCAAAGATGGAAGAAGCTCCAAAACTAAATTTTTAGGGTTCCATGAAATATGTCGGACTCCAGTCGCAAATCTGGAAGAATAATTTATTATCGGTTGTTCTGTTAATTTTATTTCCGGCAGTGATCTTCATCCTGGTTTGGTTGTTTCTATTCTTCGTATCGGAACAGCAGGAGCAACGATTATACTTTACAAACGAATCATTTCTCCGTTATATCCCATGGATTTCGATAGCTATTATGGTATGGTTCCTGATTGCATTCTTCTCGCATTCATCGATGATCAGGAAAGCTACCGGATCGGTGCCGCTTGAACGTATGGATAATAAGCGTGTATATAACCTGGTTGAGAATCTGTGCATCTCGCAAGGTATGCCAATGCCGAAAATCAATGTCATTGAAGATGACTCACTCAATGCATTTGCCAGTGGTATCGATAAGGCAAGCTATACACTTTCGTTATCCCGGGGAATTATTGATAAACTCGATGATCAGGAACTGGAAGCCGTTATCGCCCATGAACTAACCCATATCAGGAACCGCGATGTACGGCTGCTGATTGTTTCTATTATTTTCGTCGGGATATTCAGCTTTATTACAGAAGCATTGTTACGTTCAGTTCGTTTTGGCAGCGGAAGAAGTAAAAAGGATGGCCGCGTGATCCTTATTGCATTGCTGCTTGCTGCCATCGGGTATTTACTTTCAAGTATCTTCCGGTTTGCATTGTCTAAAAAACGTGAATACCTGGCTGATGCAGGCTCGGCCGAAATGACTAAAAATCCGTTGGCGCTCGCTTCAGCCCTTGAAAAAGTATCGATGGATTCAAGGATTGAAGCAGTAACCAGGCAGGATGTTGCACAACTCTTCATTGACAACCCCGGTGAAAAAAAGAAAAGTTCATTCTCTTTTTCTTCAATTTTCGCTACTCACCCTCCAATTGAAAAGCGAATTGAAATTCTCCGGAATTTTTGAAAACATCAATCAATTAACTAAAAACTAAAAAGGAATTCCTCAGTTCCTCAACTCATCAACTCATCAACATCCAGACTACTTATCCTTAAAATCCATCCTGTTCACCGATTAACTGAGAGTCACTTTTCCAAGCTCTGTTATTTTTTCTACCTTTGGAATTCAATTCTTCACTTATGGACTTTAATGCACTTACAGCT
Organism: uncultured Bacteroidales bacterium; assembly: GCA_964634105.1. GTDB lineage: Bacteria > Bacteroidota > Bacteroidia > Bacteroidales > UBA10428 > UBA10428. Next base: position 3,099 of record CAZWIU010000079.1, read on the forward strand.
ATTTCCCCTGTCGATGGCAGGTATCGTTCAAAAACAGAGGAGCTGGCCCCTTACTTTTCAGAATTCGGTTTGATCCGATACAGGATCCGTGTTGAAATTGAATACTTTATTGCGCTCACCCGCTATAAGATACCCCAACTCGAAGGAGTCGGAAAGGAATATTTCGAAAAGCTCAGGGACATTTATAGAAACTTAACACCCGAAGAAGCAAAAGCAGTAAAGGAAAGTGAGAAGATAACAAATCACGATGTCAAGGCGGTGGAATATTTTCTTAAAAAGAAATTCGATGAATTGGGATTGCAACAATTTAAGGAATACATACATTTTGGTCTCACATCGCAGGATATCAATAATACTGCTGTTCCCCTTTCTTATAAAGAAGCGCTCAAAGATATCTGTTTGCCAGTGCTGGAGAAAATCATGGATAAACTTATCAACCAGAGTGTAGAATGGGAAAATATACCGATGCTTGCACGGACTCATGGGCAGCCGGCTTCTCCAACCCGCCTCGGGAAAGAGATCAGGGTATTTATAGAGCGGCTGCAAAGCCAGATCGCACAGTTCAAACAAATTCCTGTTTCGGCAAAATTCGGTGGTGCAACCGGTAATTTTAATGCGCATCATGTTGCCTATCCCAATATCGACTGGAATGAATTCGGGAATGCATTTGTCAACCAAATACTCGGGCTGGAACGTCTTCAGACCACCACACAGATAGAACATTACGATAACCTGGCTGCCTCATTCCATGGAATATGCAGGATAAATACAATTTTGCTTGATCTGTGCCGCGATCTGTGGACCTACATCTCAATGGATTACTTTAAACAGAAGATCAGGGAGGGAGAAATCGGCTCGTCGACCATGCCTCATAAAGTCAATCCCATCGATTTTGAGAATGCCGAGGGTAACCTTGGAGTGGCCAATGCATTATTCGAACATTTGGCAGCTAAACTGCCTGTTTCGCGGCTACAACGCGACCTGAGTGATTCCACTGTGCTGCGCAATATCGGGGTTCCTCTGTCGCACGGACTTATTGCCTATAAGTCGGTTCTGAAAGGCCTTGATAAGCTCTTACTCAACCAGGAGAAAATCAATTCCGATCTTGAAGCAAACTGGAGTGTTGTGGCCGAAGGAATTCAAACGGTATTGCGCCGCGAAGGTTATCCTAAACCATACGAAGCCCTGCTTGAGCTGACGCGTAAGAATGAGAAGATCACCAAAGAAAAAATAATTGCCTTCATCGATTCGTTAGATGTGAGCAAAACTGTTAAAGACGAACTGAAAGCAATAACACCTTTCACTTACACCGGTATCTGATCATGAGAGATGCACTGAAAATCTTCCGCAGGTTTCTTCCTCCTTACAAAAAGCTTATCGCTCTGAATGTACTGTTCAACCTGCTGGGCACCATCTTCGGATTATTCTCCTTTGTTACCGTGATGCCCCTGCTGAAGATCCTGTTCGAGACCGACAGCGCCATTTATAAAATGCGGCCCGTTGACCTTTCAAACCTTGATGGTATGAGGGAAACGCTGCTGAACAACCTGAATGCCCTTATCCAGATGCTCTCATCGGAGCATGGTGCATTCATGACGCTCGTATTTATCGGTAGCTTCTTCGTGGTCATGGTGTTGTTTAAAACCGGCTTCAGTTTCCTGGGTACACTAATGATCGTTTTTATCAGGAACTATGTGGTTCGTGATATCCGGAATATCATTTACAAAAAAGTGGTTGACCTGCCCATAGGATTCTTCACCGAGGAGCGAAAGGGCGATATCATAGCGCGTGTAACGGGCGATGTGGCAGAGATCGAATATTCGATCATGACCTCGCTCGATATGTTCTTCAAGAATCCGATCATCATTATTATTACAGTCACCGCCATGATTTTCATGAGCTGGCAGCTCACCCTGTTTGTATTTTTGCTCTTCCCCATTGCAGGTTCCCTGATAGGTATTGTCGGTAAACGACTGAAAAAAGCCTCGCTGCATATGCAGAACAAGATGGGGGAGATTCTTTCCGTCGTGGAAGAAACCCTGGGGGGATTGCGCATTATCAAAGCCTTCAACGCCGAATCGTTAATGAAGAATTTTCAGGAGAAACAAAACGAAGGCTACCGGCTGCTTTCCAACAGGGTTCTCGGCAGGCAACATCTTGCCAGTCCGCTGAGCGAGTTCCTGGGCACTATTGTGGTGGTGGTAGTAATGATCTATGGTGGAAACCTGATCCTGGCTAAAAGCTCCCTGGCACTGGAACCTTCAATGTTCATCACATATATTGTGTTCTTCTTTTCCATCATCCAGCCGACAAAAGCATTTGCTTCCGCGTTTTATAATATTCAGAAAGGATTGGCAGCTATGGAGCGCGTCGACAGGATCCTCGACACAAAGAACCCGATCGTCACTATCAAAGATCCGGTTCCGCTGGAATCGTTCGAAGATGAGATTGAATACCGCAATGTATCCTTCCGGTATGGCGAGGAACCTGTATTAAAGAACATTAACCTGAAGATACAGAAAGGAAAATCGGTAGCCCTGGTCGGACAATCGGGCTCGGGAAAATCGACCATGGTCGACTTGCTTCCGCGCTTCTACGATGTTGAACAGGGTGGAATCTATATCGACGGGAAGAATGTAAAAGAAGTGAGCGTCAGGAAGCTTCGCGCTCTCTTCGGGATTGTTAACCAGGAACCCATTCTCTTCAATGATACCATATATAATAATATTGCCTTCGGAACACCCGATGTAACTGAAGAAAAGGTAATACAGGCTGCCAGGATTGCCAATGCCCACGATTTTATTTTGGCCACGGAAGAAGGTTACCAGACGAATATTGGCGACCGCGGGACCAAGCTCTCCGGGGGGCAAAGACAACGGTTAAGCATTGCAAGGGCGATCCTGAAGAACCCTCCCATCCTGATACTCGATGAGGCAACTTCTGCACTCGATACCGAATCGGAGCGGCTTGTACAACAGGCAATTGATAACCTGATGAAACACCGTACGAGCATTGTCATTGCCCATCGCCTGTCGACCATACGAAATGTCGATGTGATCCATGTGTTACACCAGGGAGAAATCATCGAAAGCGGCAGCTATAATGAACTGCTGGCCCTGAATGGCGAGTTCAGGAAGCTGCACGACAATCAATTTCAGTAGCCGATGAAGATCCTCTTTGCACACAACTCCATCGTACCCGCTTCCCTCTATGGAGGCCGTGAAAGAGCCTTATGGTGGCTGGCTAAAGAGTTGCATAAACGAGGGCACAAGATCACCTTCCTGGCGCCCAAAGGTTCGGCGGCAGATTTTGCCAGGGTCATTGAATACGATACAGGTCGGCCGCTCGATGAGCAAATACCGGAATTTGTTGACCTCGTCCATGTACATTTTTATGCCCGTGAGGAGATCACCCGGAAACCTTATGTTGTAACCATTGGAGGCAATGGAAAGCTAAACGAAGAATTCGCATTGAATTCGATCTTCCTGACGAAAAATCACGCTGAACGGCACGGAGCCAGCGCTTATGTTTTCAACGGACTGGATACCGATGAGTACGGGCCGGTTGACCTGAATAACAAACGTACCCATGTACATTTCCTGGCAAAGGCAGCATGGAAAGTAAAAAATGTGAAAGGAGCCATTTATATGGCCCGTAAAAGTGGTCATCGGATTGAGATTATCGGCGGCGACCGGTTTAATCTTAAAATGGGATTTCGGTTTACCCTCGATCCGAATGCTCATTTTAACGGAATGCAGGGGGGACAGAGGAAGTTTGACGTTCTGCGAAATTCAAAGGCTTTACTTTTCCCTGTGCTCTGGCATGAACCCTTTGGCATTGCAATGATTGAAAGCATGTATTACGGATGCCCGGTATTTGGAACACCCTGGGGTTCGCTGCCCGAAATTGTAACGGCCGGCGCCGGTTTTTTGTCGGATAGCTATAAAGAACATATTGATCGATTAAAAGAGGTCGACCATTTCGACCGTAAAAAGATCCATGACATGGTCTGTGACCGTTTCAGCGCCAGAGCCATGACCGATGGTTACCTGGCATACTATGAAAAAGTGTTGAACGGAGAATCATTGAATTCAGTAAAACCAAAAGTAACTCACATAGATCCACCGGAGTTTTTCAGGATGAAGGACTAGTGCAAAGTCAAGTCTAAGATGTCGGTTTATTTTATAATATGTTTCCTGATGCTGGGTATTAAATAATAAAAAGTCCAAAACATTTTGCAGAAAAAAAAAAAAAAAAAAAAAAATTTTTTGCCTCAAATAATTTGAAAGTAAGATAGATGTGGTGATTGGTTTTTAAGGTTTATGTATTTTGATATTCGGGGGTGTTATGGGGT
>CAZWIU010000079.1:7462-19874 GCA_964634105.1 uncultured Bacteroidales bacterium
AAGGACTATGGCAAAGTCAATTCTAAGATGTTTGTTTATTTTATAATATTTATCCTGATGCTGGGTATTAAAAAATAAAAATTCCAAAAGATTTTGAAAAAAAAAAAAAAAAAAATAACTTTCTTGCCTCAAATACTATGAAAGTAAGATAGATGTGCTGATTGGTTTTTAAGGTTGATGTATATTGATATTCGGGCGTGTTATGGGGATAGCAAAATTGCCCAGTGAGTTAGCAACGTAATTAAGAAAACCTTAAAAGCCTTAATAATTTATATAGTTTTTTTAAAAATCCTATGGAAGGATAGGTCAGAGAAGAAAGTAAAGAATTAATGATTTCTTTTGGCACCGTTATATGATCATAATTTTCAAATTTCTCACGAGTTTGGTTTTTAATAACCCATACAAATTTATTTTTGGAATTCTGATATTGGGGTTACAACCAATAAAAGCACAATTTGTAACCCTTAACGGTTATGTAAAAGACAGTCTGACCGGTGAAAATCTGATAGGCGCCAGTGTAATTACAGATGACAATTCGAAAGGAACAAGAACAAATAATTATGGTTTTTTCAGCCTGAAAGTCAGCAGTACAAATAAAGTTTTCTTTTCCTATGTGGGATACGCGGTTTATTCTGTCGGGCCATTGAAAAGCGATACGTTGATAACTATCCGGTTGGCGCCTGACATGTTGCTTAATGAAGTTTCGGTTGTAGGCAAACGGAATGCGTTTACCTACATCGGATCCCAAAAGCTTTCTATGCAGGAGGTGAAATCGCTGCCGGTAATTGCAGGTGAAACCGATTTATTAAAAAGTATCCAGTTACTTCCGGGAATACAGGGGGGTATTGAAGGAACGAGTGGTTTTCATGTGAGAGGAAGTTCCCCCGACCAGAATTTGATCTTAATTGACGGTGTTCCTGTGTACAATGTGAACCACTTATTCGGAGTCTTTTCGGTATTCAATACCGATGCCATAAATAATGCTGAAATATATAAAAGCGTATTTCCGGCACGTTATGGCGGCCGTATTGCCTCGGTTCTTGATATCAGCATGAAAGAAGGCAATACGGAAAAATTTCATGGAAATGCCGGGATAGGCTTGATATCCTCAAAAATATTACTGGAAGGGCCAATTAAGAAATTAAAAACAACCTACCTGTTTACCGCACGGCGGACTTATTTTGATCTCTTTACTGTGCCCTTGCTTTGGATAGCAAATAATAAAATGCTCACAGGAGGGTATTTCTTCCACGACCTGAACGCTAAAGTCAACCAAACATTTAACTCTAAAAGCCGGTTATACCTTAGCCTATATGGAGGAAAAGACAAGTTTTACCTGCGACAAAATGATAGCTATACAGATATAAACGGGGCTGAAATTGAGAATAATTATAAAGACAATCTGTATTGGGGAAATTTAATAGCACAACTCAGGTTCAATTATATTATAACCCCTAAACTTTTTTCCAATTTTTCAGCCGTTTATAGTCATTACAGGTTCAGTACGAATAAATATTACAATTACACAGTGCAGGCTGATTCATCAACAACACAAAGTATCTTCGAGCAGGAACTCAGTTCTATGGTTAAGGATCTGAGCTTCTCAGGCAGCCTGGATTATTTTATGCTGAACGATCTGAAACTGCGTTCAGGTCTTTGCTTAATAAAGCATAATTTTTTACCGGGGGTCGATATGCAATTTGCTGCCGACCCTGAACATGGGATGAGCGTCGATACCTCATATCACAATCCTGATTATCATGCACTGGAATTAGATGCTTACCTGGAAAATGAATTCCGGTTTGGCCCGTTAAATGTAAATTCGGGAGTTCGTTATGTCCATTACAGGACCGAAGGACGGCTATTTGATGTTTTTGAACCAAGGTTAATGTTCGACCTGGAATTTATTAAGAATGTCTCGCTCAAGGCAGGATACTCCCAAAACTATCAATTCGCCCACCTGCTCTCCAGTCCGGGGCTGGGGTTTCCTACAGACCAGTGGGTGCCGGTTACAAATGAGCTAAAACCAATATTTGCCCGGCAGGCCAGCGCCGGGCTCGAATACAGGCAGAAGAATATTAAAATTTCATGTGAGGGCTTTTATAAAGCTATGGATAACCTGCTGGAATTCAAGGAAGGCAGCAGTATGCAAAACTGGGAAGAAAAAGTCACACAGGGTAATGGCGCTGCCTATGGGATGGAGTTTTACCTTGCAAAAGAAAAAGGTAAGACTTCGGGTTGGATAGCCTATACCATTTCAAAATCGGAACGTGATTTTGATGAGATCAATTTTGGGAAAACATTCCCTTATAAGTATGACCGGAGGCACGATTTTAAAATTGTAATAAATCAGAAGCTTGGCAGAAAAATTGAATTAGGGGCGATATGGGTATTTATGAGCGGATATGCCTATACGCTTGCGTTGGAAAGCTATCAAAGTGCCAAGGAAAGCTTTGAAACTCCCCTTTTCGAATTCGAGTCTATTGTTTATACAGCCAGGTACATTGAGAGCAGAAATAATATGCGTATGCCGGCATATCACCGGTTGGATATTAATATCAATTATGATTGGGTAAAAAGAGATAAAAAACGACAACTAAGCATTGGGGCTTATAATGTTTACAACCATAAAAACCCTGTATCAGTTTATTATTCGGAAGGCTACCTCCATTATACCAGCATTTTGCCTGTAGTACCCTATATACACTATGCATTCGATTTTTAAAATATGAAAAAACATTTTTCACTTTTATATATAATACTTTGCATATCAGCTTGTGAAACGGTTGAGCAGGTTGAGCTGCCAGACGTTGAAAAAAAATTGGTAGTAAACTGTCTTTTCAATCCTGATAGCCTTTTCCGGGTGCATGTTACCCGGAATGCCTCCCGTAAGGAGGTGGAAAGTGTAAATTATTATACTTATCAAGATATCACAGATGCTGAAGTAAATCTATATAAAAATGACAGTTTTTTATGCAGGCTCGAACATTCGGGAAACGGATATTACTCGGCAGATGAAGTTTACCCGGAATGCGAAGTTCCTTACCGGATTGAAGTTGCATCAGAAGATTATAATGCGGTATGGGCCGAGAGTTATGCTCCTCGAAAGATTGAACTCGACACCTTTTATTATGAACGGCTAATCGATCCCATTGTGGGATTCAGTGAAGTATTTAAAGTAAATATGGTCTGGGCTGATTTACCCGGCAAAGATTATTATTACCTGTATGCCACCAAGACTGAATATAGTTGGCCTGATGTTTATTCCAATCCAGGTATTTTTGTTAATGATTGTCCCTTCTGGCCAGACCTGAGCAGGCCAGAGCTTTTTACTTTCGACGACCGGTTATTCGATACCGATACCATAAATTTTGAATTTTACTGTCCGGTTCCTCTTCCAATGATGGATGATACAGTCTTGCTTTCATTCTATCTGGCGCATACCAACGAAGAATTTTTTCTATGGGCGAATGGCCTTGTTGAACAAAATACATGGAGAGGTTATTTCAGTGAGCCTGTCCAGGTATTCAACAATATACATAACGGGCTTGGCCTGTTCACCGGTTATTCGGTATGTGGAGACACTATCACATTCAAATGGTTCGATTTCAGGAAAGGAGGTGAACTTAGCATTAAACAATGATATCAAGCCAGGCAGAGGATTTTAGAAATCCAACACCTGCATCTTCCATATAATAATTCAGGAAAAAACCCCACTCCTCAATAAACTTTGCTTAGTTCAATGGAGCGGTGCAGTTTCACAACACAGAGCTTTGGAGACTCCTATATAATAGGGGCTGAAGCAGGCGAAGAGGATGCGCTGATAAAGGTAAATGAAAACTTTTCACAGAATCTTGAAATTAAATATAGTAATAAGGATGATGTGCTTGGTGAAGTTGAAGCCTTCTATCATTACCCGGCAGGATGGTTTTACACGACAACTGATAATGAAACCATGGCCATTTTTGGACAGTAATTAATTTAGCTTGTATGAAACATATAATTATTTTTATTCTTCTTTATTATTTGATAATAGGATGCCAAGAGAAGGAGTCTCCAATTGCAACTGTAAGAATAACAGATATTCAATATCTGACCCATAATAGTGCAATTATAAACGGTTCAGTTACAAATATAAGAAACGGGACAGGTATCGGCGAACAGGGCGTATGCTGGGGCAGAACGCCCGGGCCAACAAAAGAAAATGATCATGCTTCCGTAGTTTTTGGTGTTGATTTCTCGGTTGCTATTTCCGGCCTAAAATCGGGTACTCAATACTATATAAGGGCCTATGCTGCTTCACAATATGAGACTGCATACAGTGATGAACAGTCTATCACAACCGCCTTTATTGATAGTATAACAGACGCCCGGGATGGACAGGTTTACCAGGTAAAGCAATACGGAAACCAGGTATGGATGGTTGAAAATATAAACTACCGGACCGCTGAGTCATGGTATTATATGAACGATAGTAGTACTTATGCTGAAGACTTTGGACGGTTGTATAGTTTTGAAAGCGCATTGGATGTTTGCCCGTCAGGCTGGCATCTGCCCTCAGACGGCGAGTGGAAGGAATTGGAACTGTTTCTTGGTATTTCTCCCGATTCTATTGATATGTTTTTACGGGGACAAAACGCCTGGTGTGCGATGAAAGAACCTGGGGACAGGCTCTGGGAGACATTCTACTGGTGTGCTGAAGCAACTAATTCCAGTGGATTCACCGTTAAACCAAGTGGTACTTTAAATCAAAACACTATGGAGTTTAGTAATCTCAATTCTAACGCTGCTTTTTGGACATCTACAGTTGATGAAGGAGATGTCTATTATCGGTTTTTTCAGTCTCATATCGATAAAATCGAAAGGAATAAAGGAGGATCAGGAGGTGCTAAAAGCGTAAGATGCATAAAGGATTAGTAAAAGCCGGATTCCTGAAAGAAAACCCGCCTTATTAGCGGGTTTTTATTTTTGTTCAATACGCTAAGTTGAAACTAGTACCCTTCTGAACATTTTCGTTTCAGCCGTTAAAGTATTGCTTTCTTGGCCTAATAAATCGGTTCATTCCGCATAGCCACGCAACCATTTCCTCCGCATTGCCATCTTGTCTGCGTAATCAATTTAAATTTCAGCATTATGAATATTAAGTCAGATCGTTTCATGTTTTCATTTCTTTTCATTGGAATCATGTTTATATGTTTTATCCCTTTTCAGGCATGCGAGAAGAAGGAAGATGAATGTAGCTGCGATTCATGCGACTCAAATCCTGTTGTCAGGAAACCTAATATCTACCTGTACCCGACCGAAAATAGTGTTATCTCTGTTTCCCTGAATTTCCCCATAGGTGGAGAAGTAGTAACCTCCATACCCGACTATAATGCCGGATGGAGTTTCTTCGTCGACACGCAGGGAATGATCGATAACCAATACGAATACCTGTTCTATGAAAGTGTTCAGCCCGACGTATGGCAGATGGAAGAAGGCTGGTTTATTCAACAAAATGAGTTAGAGAACTTTTTCAGACAGAACCTGGCAACGTATGGTTTTTATGGCAGGGAAATCGATGATTTTATCGAATATTGGATCCCCCGGTTAACTTCCAAAAACTACTATGCGGTTTATCCGCAGGAAGCAGCTCTTATTAACTCGGTAATTGAGTTAACTATCATTCCGCAACCTGCGCAAAAGTTACGGTTATTTTACGTCATCAGGGGTGCTGATGAAAATGATAACTCAATCATAGCTCCGGAGACCCCCGCTGATTTCAACAGATCAGGGTTTTATGTAACAGAATGGGGTGTAATACTCAAATAGAAAAATTAATTATAAAAAGAGAAGTTCTTTTAGCTCATCATTTCATATTCAACAGGCACTCTAGGACGGGTGCCTGTTTTTTATAAAGGCTGATATTCATCAATCTTTGCGATCATTTCATCCTAAATGGTTGTAGTTTTCCACTTTTTTAATTTTATTTAGGGTAAGTATTGTTCACACGGTCAATTGATTTAAAGATCATATGATCTACGAATTTCCATACATTGACAGAACAGCCAGCTATATTACGGCTCACAATTATTTGTTGAGAAGAGTATTACCCATATTTCTTGCCATTCTTTTATCCGCATGCATACTGCCTTCAAAGGCCCAGGATTTACAAATCAAATTCAAACGTCTGTCGGAGCAGGACAGGCTGTCACGAAGCTGGGTAAAATGCATTTTCCAGGACCGCACGGGATATCTTTGGATTGGCACTGCCGAAGGACTGTATAAATACGATGGGGTCCGTTTTAAAATATATAAGTATAACGCAGCTGACAGTACCAGTCTGAACCATAATAACACTAATATCATCTTTGAAGACTCACAGGGCGGCCTTTGGATAGGCACCCAGGCAGGGCTGAATTTGTATAACCGTGAAAAAGACAGGTTTAAGCGTGTTACATCAATCAATAATTATATCAGTTGCATCTATGAATTCAACAGAGGCAATTTCCTCGTAGGTACTGCCGGTGGCCTGTTCCTTTTAAATCCGCAGGATTTTTCAGTACGGCAATTGTACTACGATTTTTACGCAGCCAAATTCCTGAAGGATAAAAATAATAATTTCTGGATGGCTACACATAAAGGTTTAATGCTCCTGGATACTTCCGATTATTCCTATGTTACTATAAATGCAAATGACGATTTAAAACTTGGCAATCACCAGATCATTATGTGGTCTATTTTTGAAGACAGCCGTGGTGGAATCTGGATAGGTACAGCAACCGACGGATTGATTTACATGCAGTATAAAAAAGACGATCCCCTCAATCCATCGTTCAGACGCTTTGTTCATAATCCAAGAATAGCTGGTAGTATTAACCAGGGTACTATTTATTCTATATCCGAAGATGAAAACGCACAAGTATGGATCGGGATTGAAAATGGAGGTATCAACCTGTTAAGCCTGGATAGTTTAACAAAATACAATGTTCCTTTCAGTCACTTTGACCACGACCCCTTCGATCCTTTCAGTATTTCGAATAACTCAATCCATACCATCTATAAAGACCGACAGAATACTATGTGGGTTGGCACATACAGCAGCGGAATCAGTTATTACAACAGCCTGTTATTAAAATTCGGACATTATAAGTTACAGCCTGGGAACAGAAGAAGCATCAATGATAATCATGTAAATGTGATTTTTGAGGAAGATGACAAGTTATGGATAGGGACTGAAGGAGGATTAAATGTTTACGATAAGCGGGATAAAATCTTCCGGTACTATATGAACGAGCACAATAACACTAGCTCACTATCTTCAAATGCTGTCTGGGCCATATGCCGCGACAGCCGTAACAATATGTGGATAGGAGCCTGGGGGGGAGGGCTGAACCAATTCCATGAAAATAGCAAAACATTTACCCGGTATCAGTACGATGAAAACAATCCTAACAGTCTGGGAGGTAACAATATCTATAAGATAATTGAAGACAGGGAAGGTTACCTGTGGTTAGCATCCATGGGGGGAGGACTTAACCGATTTGACACTGAAACTAAAGAATTTGTCCGTTTCAGGGAGGATTTCAACCACAATAGTATATCGTGCGACTGGGTCAATTCAGTATTGGAAGGAAGCGATGGAAACATTTGGATTTCTACTACCGAAGCTGTTGATCTTTATAATAAAAAGACAAACCATTTTACAACCTTTATCCATGATCCGTCTAATCCAAATAGTATAAGCTATAACGGGGCCATCTGCCTGTTTGAAGACAGCAGAAAAAATATCTGGATAGGTACCAGTAACGGGTTGAACCTCTTCATAAAAGCCGATAGTTCTTTCCGATGCTACCAGCAAGCTGATGGTTTGCCCGATAACATTATAAAGGCTATTATTGAGGATGACAAAGGAAATTTATGGCTAAGTACAAACCAGGGAATATCCAAATTCTTTAATGGAATCAATGTTCCGGATAAGCCTGTATTCAGGAATTACACTGTAAGCGACGGGCTTCAGGCTAATGAATTTAATAGCGGCGCGGTATTTAAAAACAAGGAAGGGATGATTTACTTTGGCGGTAATAACGGTTATAATGTCTTCCACCCCGATAATATCAGAGATAATCCCTATGTGCCAAACATCGTTTTTACCAATTTGCTAATTTACAATAAGCCTGTAACCATCGGAGAAAAAGACTCACCATTGCAAAGCGATATAAGCGTGGTAAAAGAAATCAGGCTAACCCGTAAACATTCGGTTTTCACGATTGAATTCGCCTCATTGAATCTGCTAGCGCCCGAAAATAATCGATATGCCTTTTACCTGGAAGGATTTGAGAAGGATTGGAATTACGTAGGCAACCAACGAAGCGCAACATATACCAACCTCGACCATGGCAGGTATATATTCAGGGTTAAGGCTTCAAATAATGACGGATTATGGAACGAAGAAGGAATTTCACTAAGAATTACAGTAATACCTGCATGGTGGCAGACCATATTCGCCAAGGTAATATATGCACTTATTATATTAATGGCCATCTATTATTTCCGGAAAAATACCATTATATCAGTCAATCTGAAAAACGAGCTCTGGAAAGAACACCTTGAAAAACAGAAGTCGGAAGAATTAAACCAGATGAAGCAGCAATTCTTTACTAATATTTCACATGAACTGCGGACCCCATTGACCCTGATTATCGGACCGCTGAAACAGCTTTTGTCTCAAAAAACCTTAGCTGCCCAGGTGGAAATGATCTACCGGAATGCAACACGATTAAAAATCCTGGTCGATCAGATTATGGATTTCAGCAAGATCGAAAACCAGATGATGAAACTGAATCCATCAGTTACCGATATAGTAGGATATTCATGGGGCCTGATCAGTAATTTCTCTGATTTTGCCGGTCAAAAGAACATTACGATCGGGTTTAAATCGACTATGAGCAAATGTATTATAACAGTTGATGAAGACAAATTTGAAAAAATCGTTACAAATATTATTTCAAATGGTATAAAACATACTCCTGAAGGCGGTAGGATAGATATGATTATCGATTTTGATAAGCAGAATTCTATGCTTAAGGTTGATATTTCAGATACCGGCAAGGGTATACCTCCCGATGAAATTGACCATATCTTTGATCGGTTTTACACATCGTCCGATCATCTGACAGCTAAAGGAGGGACCGGCATTGGACTCAATCTGACAAAAAGGCTTGTCGAACTTCACAAAGGAACGATTAACGTAAGCAGTACCGTAGGCAAAGGAACCACCTTCACTGTGCGGATTCCTGTTAAAGTTTCTGAAATTGCGTTTGATGTCATTGAAAAAACTTTCGCCAATATTACAGCCGGCATTCAACAGCACAGTTTGTCGAACCCGCCCAGGTTTCGTCATGAAAATACTATCCTGGTGATAGATGATAATCCTGAAATGTGCGACTATATTGAATCTGTGCTCAGAGATGAGTTTGATGTTATAAAAGAAAATGATCCGGTTGAAAGTATCAATCATATTACCAGGTACCTTCCGGATGTGATCATCAGCGATGTAATGATGCCGGAGTTTGATGGATTTCAGTTGTGCAGACTTGTTAAAAATGATGTACGGTTTTCACATATCCCTGTTATCCTATTGACTGCGAAAGCCACTACACAGGATCATATAACCGGTTACGAAACCGGGGCTGACGATTATATCTATAAACCTTTCGAGGGAGAAATTTTAAAAGCACGGATCAGGAACCTGATCACACAAAAAGAAAAGTTACGGATGCAGTTTATCAGAGAAGACGGAGTAGTTAATACAGAAGCAAATGCGAATCCCCTTGATGTGTCTTTTATTGACCAGATCATGGCCCTGATAAATGAGAATTACGCCAACCCGGATTATTCTGTAAACGATATTATTGAAAAGATGGCAATGAGCAGAAGTATTTTTTACAAGAAGTTTAAGTCACTCTCATATCAATCTGTTAATGATATCATTAAAAATATCCGGCTGAAGAAATCAATAGAACTGCTTAATACAGGCAAATATAAGATAAATGAGGCAGCCTATAATTGTGGCTTCAGCGATCCGGCCTATTTCAGCCGCGTCTTTAAAGAAACCTATAAGCTATCGCCGAAAGAGTACATACAGCAACGCAATGGTAACGTTACGGGTTAATATTGAAAATACAAACAACATGTAAAAATTTATTCTTATTAATAAAGTATCAAACTTCATCCAGCGATAGCAATAAACTAACAATGTTTCAGTACGGAATATTTACAACAGGGAAATTATATACATTTGATCATATATTGTTGATAGAAATACAATAAAAATTGTTCCAAGCGTACAGATTCATATCGTTGAAAATGCTGATAATCAATAGTCATAGCAAGGCTGGACAATTTTACAAGTTTTAAGGACAAATTTCCAAGAGAAGGTACAGGTGAATAGCTATTTTGGTGGTCAAATTAACCTAGCTTACTTATTCACTAAAACTCATCTTTTATGAAACAAAAATTACTCAGTATCGGGATGAAGATCGTAACTTTATTCGTGCTCTCATTTGTGTTATCGTTTTTTATAACACAACACTCTTACGGCCAGACGATCTGCTCAAGTCAGACTGGCACCAATAATGGTTTTTACTATTCATGGTGGACCGATGGTGGAGGATCCGCCTGCATGACCCTGGGTTCTGCTGGTAACTACAGTACTTCATGGAGCAATACCGGAAATTTTGTTGGCGGTAAAGGCTGGAGTACGGGATCACCAACCAGGGTAATAAGCTATAATGCCGGTAACTTCTCTCCTTCAGGAAACGCATATTTATGCCTATATGGATGGACAAGAAACCCTCTTATAGAGTATTATGTTGTAGATAACTGGGGTACTTACAGGCCAACAGGAACATTTATGGGAACTGTTACCACCGATGGCGGGACTTACGACATATATCGTACACAGCGGGTTAATCAACCTTCTATCGATGGTACTGCAACCTTCTATCAATTCTGGAGCGTCCGGCAGTCAAAAAGATCGACAGGAACCAACAATACCATCACATTCGCCAATCATGTTAACGCATGGAAAAGCAAAGGAATGAATCCGGGCAGCACCTGGGTTTACCAGATCATGGCAACCGAAGGATACCAAAGTAGTGGAAGCTCTAACGTAACAGTTTGGGAAGGGGGAAGCAGCAGTTCATCAAGCAGTTCAAGCAGCAGCAGTTCAGGAGGCACTAGCTATACTATTAATGTCAGAGCCCGCGGAACTTCAGGCAGTGAGAACCTTCAGGTAAGAGTCGGCGGAACACAAGTTGCATCGTGGACCTTAAGTACCTCAATGGCAACTCGTAGTGTAACCACCAGCAATTCAGGAGGAATTACCTTACATTTCACAAACGATGCTAGCGGCAGGGATGTCCAGGTTGATTATATCCAGATTAACAGCGGCAGTCTGTGGCAGGCAGAAAGTCAATCTACCAACACAGGTGTTTGGCAGAATAATCAGTGTGGAGGAAGCTATAGTGAATGGATGCATTGTAACGGTTACATTGGCTTTGTTGCTTACAAAAGCGCTGCTGAGGAAGAAATCACCTCGGAGGATATGGATGAAACCACAACAGAACTAACCATACACCCAAATCCTGTTTCGGATGTAATGAGCATAAATGTATCTGTTGAATCAATATCTCCATTCGATGTTGCAATTTATAACATGAATGGTTCAGTTATAAAGAGATTTACTATTGAAACCGGAGAAAACTTAATCGATATTAATGATCTTGCAAAGGGTATCTATATCCTGAGAGCAAATCTGAATGGAAAGATAGTCAGTAAAAAGCTTGTTAAATAATCTGTCAATTCATTTTTGCCAATTATCTATTAATACTAATACATTCTTAGGATATTCCTTTATCTTTTGTAGGGAAAATAGGAAGTTAGAAAGTGGACAGGCCCTCAATTACTGAGGGTCTGTTTTTTTTAATAAACAGAGAATCTGGCTCTGCTGTTTGAAGAAAAGTGCAAGAACCTGGAATTACAATAATAAGCTGATAGTATTGGTTTGAAAGAGAGCAAATAAAGAACTATTCTCTTTGTTGTATTTAAAGAGGAGCTCCTGCAAATCGCCGGATTGACAAGTCTAACACTCTTTTTTATTCCACCATAAAATATACGTATACCAGAATTGAATTTGATCTTTGCGGACGCTGTCCGCTGTAGCTCGTCGTATCATACTTGGCAAATTATACCTAACACTATTCGTGGAGCTCGCCTTCGTACTCCTGCGGAGCACTTCGGTATTATTCACATTTTCTTTTAACAAGGTGTTTGTTCATAAAAGCTCTTCCAGATCCACTTTTAAGGTATCTCTCAAAATTAGGGTTTGCTGATTTTCTCAGCATAAATTATTAGCAAAAATTAAATTTAC
>CAZWIU010000080.1:0-19802 GCA_964634105.1 uncultured Bacteroidales bacterium
CGTTCGGGTCTTGCACCCTATAGAACAATGGCATGCATAGCGCACATAAAAAAACTCTGTGTTCCCCGTGGTTAGATTAACCAACGGGTACACAGAGTTGTATTATAGAACAAAAAACAAATGTTGTAAATCTATTCCACCTTCACACGAATACCTTCCGAATGGCTTGAAAATTCAGGGGCATACATGCATTGAATAGTAGTGATGCCATTTGAGAAATCGCCTTTTTGTGAAACCCGTAGCGGGTACTCGAAAACATAGGTCCCTTTTGGCAGCCATCCTATAAAGAAATTCGTTGCCAGGTCGCGCGGACTCTGATAGTAGTATAATCCGTCCTGGTATTTGTATGTTGAAAGTGTTTCTGTTGGCTCGAAAGCAGCAGCTCTCATATCTTTCAGATGAACATACTCCATCGTTCTGTCAACCCGTAGTTCAATTCTAACCTTTATTAAATCACCAACATGAAGTTTTGTGTTTTCAGTTACAGGCGTAATTACTGGCCCGCGATCCGTATTTTGCTGGAGGAATAGTTGTTTAACAAGCTTTAGCGGAGTCTCTGCGGGAGTGATCTTATCGAGCTGTTCAAAGTATTGCCAATAGACGGCTCCCCAGGCAATCCCCTCACTCTTCTTAGATACTTTAATAGTTGCCATTTCCGGGGTGATTTCAGGCGCTGTCCAGGCTGTCTTAAAATACCCCGTACCGGCCTCCACTTTAATATCAGGACGTTTCAACGGATCAATTAATTCTTTTCCGACCGTTATTTCTACCAGGGTATCGCTGATCAGCAGGTTAGTACCCCTGCGGAGCAATGCATAACAGGCTTCCGACGTAGCTTTGGTGGTACGCCAATCCTGAACCTGTTTTTGTTTCAAAAGCCATGCTTTTAGCTCTTCAACAGCTTTTTTATCACCGGCTACTTCGTCGTATACCTCCACTAATAATGCTTGTGTTTCAATCGGGGCCTGGTACCAATAGTAGCCACGATCGAATTTCCAGTACATCCCCATCTCTTCAGAGTGAAGTGCTCTTTCGCTAAGAGATTTTACGATAGTTATGGCCAGATCATGATTGTCATAACGATTTAAGGCAAGACACATCATTCCCTGCATGTAGATACTATTCAGAAGCCAGTATTTCTCGGCCTGTCCCATGAAATAGTTAAAACCTTCACGACACCTGTCAGGTATACTTATATCCTTAAAATAGCTTCGAGTATAGAGATAGTGTATTTCGGTATAGTCGAGGTGATTATCTTCCAGTCTGATATGTCCCTTTTTTGCCTCAGCCTTCAGGTATTCATAATGATCCTGCATTTCCCTGTCGATGTATTCGATTGCTCTTTTGGTCATCTGCCATGTACGGTTTTCGCTGCGCACCGATTTCACCCCCATCACATCGAGATGGCCGAGTCCAGCGATGATGTGTTGTGTTATATACCGATCCTCGGGAAAACCCGGGAACCATGAAAAACCTCCGTTACCCGTCTGTGCCTGGAGTATTTTTTTCAGGGCACGTTCCTGCTCATGAGCCATACGATTCAAATCAAACAAAAGAGCAACATTACGTTTACGCTGGCTTTCATCCTTTGCATTAAGCACCCATGGCGTTTCTTCAAGCAATGCCGATTTCAGTTCCTGGTTCTTTTCAAGATTCGAGAGCAGAGCATCGGGTTGAATCGTACTCCAGGTATCAAAGACTTTTTTGATCTTTGGATTCGAATTGGCTATATGCGATGCAATGGAGTTTGCATAAAACCTTGAGAAGGTTTGTTCGGTGCATTCATACGGGTATTCCATCATATAGGGTAATGCCTGTACTGCATACCAGGCCGGATTCGATGTAAATTCGAGTGTAAAACGCTGATTTCTGAGAGTGGATGAGGTATTATCCGCCAGTTTATCGAGCCTGAATGTTTTAGTTTGTTTACCCCAGATAGGCAAAGGCAATGTTTCGGTCACAAGCATCCGGTTAGTCACAACCGGAATGACCATTTCTTCGCCATCAGTGAAGTTTCCTGCTTTTGCCGCGATCCGGTAAGTGATCGCCTGAATACCTTCCGGTATTTCAATACGCCATTCGAGGTTTGTGCTTTGTTTTGCCTTAACGTTGAATAATTTTTGTTTTTCTGCTATCCTCATCTGACTATTTATCGGTTCCATAGTCAATGCATTGAAAAATTCAAGCTGGGCGGTACCCGAGAGATCATTGTCGGCCAGACTTGTAATCTTCGCGGAAAAGATCATGTTGTCATTCTCGCGGAAGAACCTTGGCTGATTAGGAACTACCATCAGATCTTTCTGTGTCACCAGTTCATTTATGATACTCCCCGATTGCAGTTCTTTTGTATGGGCAAATCCCAGCATCTTCCAACGGGTTAGCGCTTCAGGTATGGTAAATTTGATAACGATCTCCCCGTTTTCATCTGTTTCAAGTTCCGGATAAAAGAATGCCGTTTCATTGAAATTGGTACGGATCTTAACATCGCTCATATCTTGTTGAGCTTTTTGCTCCACAAGTTGAGCTTTAGGCGGTGGAGAAGGTGCTGCCTTATCATTCGAATCATCTGCCACTATGGCCGCTGTTAGAGACATCTCCGCCTCTTCGGCAACTTTCATATCTCTCGATGCTCTTGATTTTTTGGCTGTGCCATAACCAACAACCACAACTTCATCGAGGCTTTCATCTCCTTTATAATAGTAATTATAGTGATAAAAATAGAGGCCGAACCAGTTAAGCTGATCATACGAAGCACTATTATAGCTACGCCAGTCATGGCTGTTCCATCCTCTATCAAAACTCCTGAACTGCTCCTGGTCAAAGCCATTTACACTGTTCCACTGCAGGCGGGCATACAATGAGCTGTAGAAATCAGCATACCAGTTATTCTGACGGAATACATCGAGTGAGGCATCGTACAGGGTTGCTACCATCTCAGCCATTACTTTTTCAGCTTTTTTGCCTGCTACCCTGATCTTCCATTCTTCCTGCTGCCCGGGCTGCAACTTATTGCGGAATGTTTCAAAGCGTATATCGAGTTGCTTATTGGTGTATGGAACTGAAATATTTACCGTTTCCTGATAGAGCCTGCTGTCTTTTATTACTGTATAATGGGCAGCAATGTTTCCGCGGTATTCTTCTTTAATAGGTATTTTAAACAGATGGTTCTCATTCGACAACGACAACCGCTGCCTCTCAATAATCTTTCCGTCTTGTTCTATCTCATAAAGAGCGCTAATCTTACCTGATGCCCCGGTCAACAGTACTGCGTCCTCTCCGGGTTCACCGCTTGCCTTCAATGCTATAAGTCGGTGGGTTACGGGGTAAGAAATTGCTTTATTCTTTTGATTGAACACTTCAAAGTAGACGACTTCTTTAACCTCCTGTCCGTACTTATCTTTGCTGGCAATTTCAAGTTTATATTTCCCAAAGTCCCACGATTTCAGGGTACGGATATCAAAATCTTTTGCTACAGAGGTATTGAATTTTATTTTAAAAACTTCCTTCTCCTCCCCCCATTTATAAAAGTTATTCTCATCGTCATACTGATCGTTTGGGAAGAACTGATGGAATTGCTCTGCAGTGTAGATAAACTTATCGGGTTTCACCCACATACGATTTCTGTATGCCTTGCCGGGAGCTTTTAATTTCGAAATAACGATCTCACCTTCGGCAGGTTCAAATTCGCCGGCCAGGTTTGTTGTACTGATTGCGAATTTCTGCTTAACAGCTTCCTCATCGCTAATATCCAGATCGCCAATTTTTACTCCCACTTCAAGTGCTTTGTACCCGACACTCACGGTTGTTTGTCCGCTGTGAGTTTCACCATTGATATCGGTAACATCGGCATAGACATTATAACTAAATACCGGATCCGATTTTCGGCTCACACTTTCGTCGGGAATAGCCTTAAAATCAATGGTAAAATTGCCTGAAGCATCGGTTTGGGTTGTTCCGTTTGTTATTTCCATTTCGGGGGAAGTCGGATAATAACCGTACCAACACCACCACCACCATGGGAACCGTGCTTTTCTGACGACCCTGTAGGTTACCGTTGCTCCATCGATATTAGCCCCGGAATAGGCGGCTGCTTTACCTGTAATTTTAATCATCTCACCAAGTCGATAGCTGCCTTTTACGGGATCAAACGTAACTTCAAACTTTGGGCGCTTGTATTCCTCAACCGAGAATAACACCTGGCTATTCCTGCCATCGCTGATTTCTAGACGCATTTCTCCCATCAGGCCTGAGGTTGGGGTAGTAAAGGTTCCGTTAAAGCTACCGTACTCATTGGTAGTAACTTCCTTTTTTGCCACCACCTGGTAGTTTACATCGTAAAACGTAACCGTATACGAAGCTTTGGGCATTATCCTGGGATTCTTTCCGTCCGTTGAATAAACGAGTCCTTTAAAATAAAGTGTTTGGCCCGGCCGGTAGATAGCCCTGTCGAGAAAAAAGACCGTATATGTATGCCTGTCTGGTTTCCCTTGCTGATACTGCGATAATTTACCATGATAATAGTAATATGAATCGATATCGCGGGTACTTATTTTATCGTTCTGCCAGGTAACATCAACATCGAAGTTCGCATAGTATGAATTGGCGTATTTCCTGTATTGATAAGGAATTGTGATAAATCCAACACTATCGCTGGTGAAAACATCTCCCTTCACTGTCTCATATTTATTACTTCTTGTATTGTAGACGTTAAAAAAGAGTTGGGCTTTTGCACCTGCAACAGGTTCACCGGTTGTGCGATTCATTATACAAAACTCGGTTGTGCCGTTTTCCAGATTCCGATGAATATAACTCAGATTTGAGATGGTTGTAAATGAATATGTGAGATTATTCGAATCGATTGTAAATTCAGGATTAAAGCTGAATAGCACCATATAATCGCCAACAGGTACCCCGTCGAGTTTGATCTCAACCCTGTGCATCTGATAATCGTTATCATCAGGTAAGGTAACACTGCCCGATTTAACAGGAATCCTTGAAATAAAATGCTCCAGGAATTTTTCTTCCTGGTCAACATCGTAATTATTCATCCATCGCTTACGCTCATCAATAACTTCATCTTTGTCAAGTTTAATAACCCGCCAGTAAAGGGTTGAGAAATTTTTATAGCTGATCAGGGCCCTGAAAGGAACATTGGGGACATTCACTTTCTCGATATTTGCCGAAACCGTTTTTGTCAGGATTGAACCCTGTAAATTATAGCACATAGCTGCCCCATCGGACCGGGGAAAGCGCTCAATGGCTTCGGAACATATATCGTAAGCCTTTTTAGTATCCCAACGATGGTCGTCCGATTGTGATGGATTATACTGATTGCCTTTTTCAATCCAAACCTGGGCAATGTTATAGGTAACAACGGTTGAGACCTGAGAATGAATAGTTTTATTTTCGAGATCCTGCAGACTTTTCAGGTATAATTCCTGTTTATCTGGCAGAATCATATGTTGGTAAACAAAATGTAGTCGTTTCAGGTCAACATCAACCAGTGAGCCTTTCTCGCTATCATTTAAATGAAATCCTATCAGCTGCTGGAATATTTTCAATGCAAAATATTTATTTGCCATAGTATCTTGTGTGGTAATATCAAGCCTGCTAAAACTTTCAGCATCATCGAGGTATGCGGCCGAATTAATGGTAAAAGCATACGCAGGTTTGGTGATATCAGGCTCGTAATTCATGAAATAATCCACCGCACGATGAGCAAGAAAATCGAATAAGGTAGGCCGGTAAGCCCGTCCAATAGCATTACCGTTATCTAAAATATCCTCGTATACATCGATCTTTATTGATTTCAATTGCTCCTGATTTTCGAGTGAAAGCCTGTAGTTTTTTACAACTTCCTCTACTATCTTTTCGAGGCTCCAGGTTGAAATATCATCATTTTTAAAACCGACAGTTTGTGTACGCTGACTGAACAAATAACTATTCTGCTGATAGTAGGTCCAATAGGCTTCTGCAAGCATTGAATGTAACACCGGCTTAACGGGGAATTTTGCCTCCCTTACTTCCTTTTCAAGCCGGTTCAGATTTTTATATAGGGCTTCCTCCTCTTTATACTGGGTAATTTTCATGATATAAATGATAGCCTTTACCAACTGTGAAGGATTTTCCTCCTTTTTAGCGCTTTCGTAAATTTCATTAACAACTTCAAGGGCTGATTCGGGCAAACCCTGGTTTTCAAATCCCTGGACCTTTCGCCAGGAAGCTTCATAATTATATTTTTTCATATCGGGTTGATCGTTTATCACTTTATTGGAATTCAGCACCGCTACGGTTAAGAGGGCTACGAGGACTATAAGAAGACGTTTCATAGTATGTATTTTTAATATTTATATTCAAACCCTTTGCCCTATCGCTGATTGATGCAAACAGGGAGTCATCATCTTAATACCCGGTATGGTAATTATGTGGCTGGTTTACTATAACGATTCAAAAGGGCAGGAAATTCCATAAATCAGGTGAACAGATTTTAAAATTTCTCTTGAAATTATGAATTTATTTTGGAGTTTTTAATGAAAGAAATAATGCCGATACGCAGCAGAATAATGATTATCAGGAAGGATCTGATTCATTTGGATATTCCCATATTCTTTAAATGAAGAGAATCACAGGAGTTTAGCAGGGTTTATGTATTGGGTTCGAGTGGAAATTAGAATCAGTTAGTAAAAGGAATGAAACGAACAGCTACACCTCCTCCCGGAGCTAATTCCATGTATATTTTATCGTCCGGTTTAACATTTTTCTCCTCGTATTTGAACGCTGTCGGATTTGTGTCATAACATGCACCCTCTCCATCGGAGATTATTTGTGCTTTAAATACATGATCGTCAGGCAGGAAAGACAATCCGATCAGAAGTTCCCGCGGATTTTCATCTGTTATCGCACCCAGGTACCAATCGTCGGAATTACGATCTTTTCTGGCTATGATCACGAAATCGCCGATTTTCGCATCCAGCACCCGTGTATCTTCCCAGTCGACCGGAACCTGTGTGATAAATTCAAAGGCCTTATTCTGCGGATAATTTTCAGGCAGATCGGAGGCCATCTGGAGTGGGCTGTAGATTATCATGTATAAAGCCACCTGCTTTGCGATAGTGGTATGAACAAATGTTTTCGGATGTACAGGATTTTTAAAACTAAATGTGCCGAAGGTGAAATCAATAGGCCCTGCTAATCCACGTACAAAAGGAACTATGGTAGTATGTTCGGGAGGATTTCCTCCATCAGTCGACCATGCGTCCCATTCCTGTCCTCTGACTCCTTCGGATGTCATGAAGTTCGGGTATGTTCGCTGAAGTCCACTAGCCATCACAGGTTCGTGATTGTCGATCATAATATGATACCTGGCGGCTGTTTCGATCACGTTGCGAAAATGCCTCACTCCATACTGACTGCTATGATATTCCTTACCATCGAGCAGCTGACTTACATATCCTGTTTTTACTGCGTTCACACCATAGTCCTGGTAAAATTTGAAAGCGGAGTCAAGCTGGTTTTCATAATTCATGGTAGCGCCTCCTGTCTCATGATGTCCGATCAGTTCAACATGTCGTTCAGAGGCATATTCCGTTATCTTTCGGATATCAAAATCAGGATACGGCCTGGTAAAGTTGAACAAACGCCCGTTTATAGTCCAATCGCCATCCCATCCATAATTCCATCCTTCAATAAGTACCCCGTCGAAGTGATTGTTTGCTGCAAAGTCGATATATTTTAATGCGTTCTCTGTAGTAGCGCCATGTTTTGGCCCCTGGCCCCAGGTATATTTTTCCTGGTGCATGCCCCACCAGATACCAATATATTTACCTGGTTTGATCCATGAAGTATCATCAATCTTTGAGGGTTCATTCAGGTTTAGTGTCAGGTAAGAGGTGATCAGATCGCCGGCTTTTTCTGCAATTTTTATCGTTCTCCAGGGCGATTGCATCGGAGCTTTTGTCCTTACCTTCTCTCCGGTTGACCAAGGAGTGAGATCACAGGCTAATGTCAGTGAATCTTTGTAATAAAGATTCATCCCAGCATAATCTGTCAGGTTGGCTTCCTGGATGGCTATGAATAAACTATCTTCCACTTCGATAGTCAACGGTATGCATACGGTATCGATCGTATTGATGAATGTATGCCGGTACAGGCTTTCATAAAATCGTTCCTTATAGGCCGGTATCCACCATGCCTTGCATAGCACAGGTAATCTGAATTCAGTTTCTTCTTCCGAAATAACGATGCTGTCGATTTTTTCCTGTTGCGGAATTTCGTACCTGAACCCAATGCCATCATTAAATACCCTGAAGACCAGATGAAAGCTTCGATGTGGCGATTTTTTCTCGGTCACATAAAATAGCATCTGATGATAGTTGTTCTCAATAAAACGGCGTTCACCCCAGGGTTGTTCCCAGGTTTCTGAGAAGGAGCTTGCATCTGCAGTCACTAGATCGAGACCCTCATCAAGCGGCGGCATATTCTTAAACCTCATTCCCAACCTGGAGTCGAGTATAACAGGTTTATTGTCTTTTCTTATCGCATAAAATATTTTTCCTCTCCGGTTGGTAACATTCACGCATACTGTTCCATCGGGAGAAGTAATTTCAAACACCTGTTCTTTGTTGCAGGCAGAAAGTAATACAGCAATTGATATTATGACAAGTATATTCTTTTTCATTTCACTGCTTCAATATTAATGTCCGATTCCCGGTACATTATTTTATAATTCTATAAATAAACCTGCATAGGTTGTGGTTAGCCTAAGGTATTCTCCTGGCGATAATGAATTCAAAGGGATTAAGGCTAATCTGGGCATCCAGCGTAATTTCAGCCTGGCCCCATTGATCAACCCAACTGGTGCCGATAAGATCTGCAGGAAGGCTGATGGTTTGCGTACTACTGCGAACATTGATCAGGATCAGCACCTCACTGTCTGCATCCGTTCTTTTAAAAATAAGAACATCATCGTTATTATATGTGATGAGGTTCCCCGATCTGACTTCTGTCAACAACTCTCTTATCTCCATGACTTTCTTATAATTTGTTAGTATTGCTGAATTCTGTGTCCAGTTGATCGGGTTTGGATTGAAAAAAGAGATTGTGGCCGGATGCGCTACTTCTTGCCCCGAGCAGATTAATGGCACACCGTCCAGAAAAGCAGCAGCAACAAATGCACTGAGAGAACCCTGTTTATTGATGAACTGATCGACAGGAGAGTCTTCCCAGGCATAAATATCGTGGTTGGTAATATACCGTAATTTCTCTGTACCCTCAGGCAGGTTGTTGTATTCATTCGAGTTAACCTGGTACAGACTGCCAGCTGTAGCGCCGTTATTGAAAATATTCTTTAAAGCGGTTTGGAAGTTCCATGCATAGGTCATCTGAAAGCCTCCTGAAAAATGATCGGTCCTGCTTCCCTCGGCAAGCAAAATCAACTCGCGGCCGGGAAGTTTTTTAAGACTATCGATGGCCTGTTTCCAGAAATCAAATGGTACCAAATCGGCAGCATCGCACCTGAATCCGTCGATATTGCAGGTATTGACCCAGTATTTCATGGATTTGATCATTTCAATACGCATGGAAGGATTAGTATAGTCCAGGTCAGCAACATCGTTCCAGCCTGTACCGGGCGGACTAATTATATTCCCCTGTGAATCCTGTGAATACCAGTCGGCATTATAGATCCAGTCGTTATCCCAGGCGGTATGGTTAGCAACCCAGTCGAGGATTACGGCCATTTCGAGCTGATGGGCTTTCTGTACAAATTCCTTAAGGTCGTTGATGGTTCCCAGGTCGGGATTAACCTCTTTATAATTCTGAACGCAATAGGGTGATCCGACACCATTCACCTGCCCTTCGGGATGTATTGGCATAAGCCAGAGCACATTCACACCAAGACTTTTAATTGAATCGATGCGGTTCAATACGTCATTGATTTTACATGACGGGCCAAAAGCCATAAAGTTGACCTCATAGATGACCATATCTGTTAATGCAGGTACTTTGTCGAAAGGAACCTGTGTTACCGGAACATTCGTCGAATCGTTGTTCTGTTCATCTATAGGATCGTCGGCTGAATTACACGCCTCCAGGATCATAAATACAGCAGAACTGATGAGCAAGTGCCCGGCTATCTTATATATTTTCCAGACCATTTCTGTTTTCTTCATACATTCTGATTAATGAATCAACTCCAGGCTATCCATCAGTGCCGTTGCGCGCTGATCCTGAAGTGAGACGAAATAATAAAAGCATTGATCGAGCTGATTTTTATAGTCTGATCCAATAATGCCTGATTTTCTCAACGAATACAGCCTGTAGATCTCCTCCAATACTTCCTTTGAATAGGATATCCCTGCAAACGATTGAATTTTTTCCAGCAAGGTGAATTCAAATTCAACGGTAGGCTCTACCATCGTTCCTTCGCCGAAGTCGTTCCAGGTGATCAATTGTAAGTAATCGACAGCATATTCTTCAGCTTTCTGTAAATTACCCCGGAATGTTAGTCCTTCATTAAAACCGATACTCCAATCGAAGCCTCCCCCCCAGCCCCCTTCCTGGTAAAAATCGTTGAAACCCGGGTATGCTCCGCCCATGAAATAGTTAAAATTATCCATGGTATTATATTTTGTATCCAGCAGGGTATTATCGACCCAGATGTACTCACCTGAAGAAACAGGGCCTGTTTCTGAAGATTTTCCATTAAGAATGAGGAACAGTGGCTCCTCAATAAATACAGAAAAGATATCGTCCCATTCATCAGGATCGTGGAATTCCTCCGGTCCAAAAACCATGAAAAGAGGTTTGTTATCAATATGGATATAAGCAGGATCAGAAAAGTAGTTGTCTTCTATATAGAACATATCATCCTGTGCAGCAGCAATACGATCAAGTTCAGGATTCTGAGCCGAAGCCGCCGTAACAGTACGATCCTCATAAACAATGGCAAATTTAAGCCCCACTTCATCCAGTCTGTCGATTATTTGTTCGGTATTCCTCCTGATCAGGCCATAATCATTAATATCCGATGAACCATACCAGTCGAAGAGAATCCCCTCAATACCCGAATATTTCATCAGCAGCAGGTGATATTCAATTACGTCGCGATCGGAGCATGCATAAGGACCTATTAGCGGATAAAAGTGTGAAGCTATCTGACGCTTTCCGGCAGTATCAACAATATCGGGATTACAGGTGGCCATGGTCCAGTGCATCCCCCACGTGCCATCTCCCGATGTATTTTTATTTTCGAACCAGGGCATGAAATGAACATAGATATGGATAGGACTTTCGCTATGAACATTAACCGGCGCATATTTTATCACCTGAAACTGTTCCTCCTCAGGTTGGCTGTTTTTTTCACATGCCGAAAAAATCAATTGCGTCAGAAAAAACCAGAAAAATATGCGATTCACTTTCTTCATGCTGTTGCTATGATCTCTCGATTCTATATGTTTAGCTGAACTTCAGAGTTGCTAAGGTTGTCTCATAATAAATGGAGAGAAAACCATTCTGATCATGAGACAACCTATACATCCACCTAATCCCTATGAATAGAATTCCAGTTAATATTCCGGATTTTGAACCAGGTTATCATTTTTATCCAGTTCCGATTGTGGTATAGGGTAGATGCTTCTGTAAGCCGGCGTTGTACCTTTTTCCCACCAGGGTTCGAAGTAATCGCCCATACGGATATTATCGGTCCTGCGATGACCTTCGAATAAGAACTCATGTAAAAGTTCCTCATCAAGGAGATCGAGATCAACTGTTTCAGGGGTATCTAATCCGGCACGTTCCCGGACAGCAGCAATATATGGCCTTGCAAGGGCAGGTGTACCCAACCTGATCAGGCATTCAGCTTTCATGAGTAATACTTCGGCATATCGCATCAACACCCAATCGTGGTCCCGTTCCCATACCTCATCCGATTTCACCTCATACTTCATCAGCCGGACACCCTCGTTCTGAGCTGCTGCAACAAAATCCACAATCTCTTCGGTATAGATCAGAGGATTACCATTATCCATTAAAATGGTAGTTCCATCGATGAGTTTCTTCTGCTCTCCGATCAGCATGGAATTTCTTCTTACATCATTTTCATCGAAGGAAGAATATACACCCGGCTGCGCGCTTATTCCGTTATTACATGTCACGTAGGTTCCATTTACGCTGAAAGCCAGTGGCTGCTTGTAATGAAAAGTGCAGGAAGCCAGGTAATTTCCAAGCGTTTTGGCTTTATGATCGTAGGGGATCACAAAAATATTCTCCTTGGAAATCTCATTTGCGGTAAGAAAATTTGTAAAAAAGTTGGGCTCGAGCTGATATCCGCTGACCCGGTCGCAGGCATCTATACAATCCTGCCAGTGTGCTTCACCGATGAATACTTCAGCATTGAGGTAGAGACGTGCAAGCAAAGTATTCGCCACATTGCGGGTAAACCGGCCATAAATGATTTCCTCCGGCAGATATTCCAGAATTTCGAGTAGTTCAGTTTCAACAAAATTATATACATCAGCACGTGATGAATTCGTTGGCATCTCTAAATCTTCGTAGTTAGTAATGATAGGGACATTACCAAACAGATCGAGAAGGTTATAATAGTAGTACGCCCTCAGACCTCTGAGTTCTGCGTTAATAAGGTTCTTTTCCTCATCAGTCATATCGGCACCCTCGACCTGATAAATCACTGCATTCACTTTTGAAACCCCTGTGTAAAGATATCTCCATGCACTCAGTACCATAGGATTTTCAGCTGTCCAGGTATGAAATTGAGCTTCCTGGTACCGGCCTCCATCAAACCAATCGGTACCACGGGTAGGTATGCATGCTTCATCGGAAGAACATTCAATAAGGAAAAAGACATACTCACAGGTGGGATAGGATATGGAAAGATTGTCCCTGAACCCGCGAAGCGATGCATAGGCACGCCCCACAATGGTTTCTATTTCAGAGGGTGTTTTCCCATATTGTGAAACTTCTAACTGATCGAAAATTTCTTCGTCGAGGTTGGTGCATTTAGTACTGGCCAGTGCCAGGACTGTTATGAGTATAAATAACTTATTTTTCATAGCTCTTTTTTTTTCAAGCCGGATAGTTATCATCGCTGACAATACCGGTTTTTATTTTAAAATGTAACATTGAGACCCAGTGAATAATTCCTTGGTTTGGGATAATAGTTGAACATATCCATTCCAGGACTGGTTAATCCGTCGATACTCAATTCCGGGTCGATTCCGCTGTAGCCCGTAATAACAAAGAGGTTTTCACCGCTTATATATACTCTCAGCCGTTGAATGCCTATCTTTCTGAGTTCGAAATTATACCCGAGTGTCAGGGTTTGCAGTCGAACGAACGATGCATCTTCGATCCAGTAACTGGAATACGTTGGCTCGTCGGTTATACCGCTTGTGAGAAATGCATCGGGAACATTCTGTGTCGGCAAGCGGGTAGGATCGCTCATGCTCATAGCGGTTGCGTTCAATACCTTTTGCCCCAGCATGCCATACAACGAAATTTCAAGGTTAAATCGTTTGTAGGTCAACACAGTGCTAAGCCCAAAGCTCAATTTAGGCTGAACATTACCCAAATCCTTTTTCAGGGTATCGGGATAATTCCCATGGATCGGGTTGCTATCGGGATCAAGAAATTTACCATCGTCGCTTAAGCTACCGAATTCGGGTCCCCAGAATGTGCCCACGGCATGTCCGGTGATGATGGCTTCTGCATATTGGTTCGACATTCCCCGCAGGTTATGAAGCGGACCTGTGGGTATTGTATCTGCTACAAACGATGCCGCTGATAATTTTTCGATCACTTGTTTATTATGCGCCAGGGTCAGATTCATATCCCAGGTAAAATTGCCCTTCTTCATGATCATCGAATTCAGGCTAAGCTCTATACCTCTGTTGGATAATTCGCCCACATTGGCAAGCATGGTTCCATAGAGATAGGGAGGTTGAGGTACTGAATACACGTACAACAGGTCCCTGGTGTTTTTCTGGTACAGCTCTATTGTTCCATTCACACGGTTAAGCAACGAAAAGTCGAGCCCGATATTCACCTGCGAAGTAGACTCCCATTTCAGATCGGGATTTGCATTTTGTGATACACCATACGATTCACGCCATACACCGTTAGCCGCATCGTAGTATGAAGTGCTCCCGGGCAAAGCATTATCGCCGGTACCTAACAGCGAAAGCGATTTATATTCACCGATTCCATCCTGATTACCGGTAACGCCATAGCCTGTTCTCAATTTCAGGTTTGTTAACCAACCTTCGGACCATTGCATAAATCCTTCATCCGAAATCCTCCAGGCTACCGATGCCGAGGGAAAGAGCCCCCATTTATTATTCTTGCCAAAACGGGTTGAGCCATCGCGCCGCAATGTACCCGTTACCATGTATTTACCTGAATAGCTATAGTTTGCCCTGGCAAAAAATGAGACAAGGCGGGCAGCTCCTTTGTATGAGTAAACATCGTCAAGCCTGTAATCCTGTCCTGATCCCAGGTTATTATAGTTGAACAGATCGGTATCGAATCCTCTGCGCTGGGCTCCGAAACCGGAATACATATTTTCCAGGTAGGAATATCCTGCTAACAGATTAATATTGTGCCCGCCGGAAATCATTTTTTCATAAGTATAATACGTTTCCAGTTGCAGGTTCCTGTATTCACCCAACGTCTTTTGCGCATACCCTTTATCTGCAACTCCTTCCATTACAGCATAACTTGGTTTGTACAGGTCGGCCTTCATTGAATTATGTTCAAACGAAAGATTCAGTGCAGCTTTAAAGCCGCTGAATATTTCCCATTCGGCTTTCCCGTACCCCAGCATCCGATGCCTGGTATTATCATTGGTACGGTTTGTATTGATTTCCACGGGATTTTCATAGCTTGTACCGGAGATAGCCGTAAATGTACCGTCGGGATTTTTCACAGGAATAGTAGGATTCAGGTTATAACTCCTTTCAAATATCCGGTTATCGATCGGGTTCCATTGATCAATATTCCCATGAAAACCCATATCGAGTTTAAGTTTCTTATTAAGTGTTAATCTGTAAGAGGAAAGGCTTATGCCTAAACGCTCCAGCTGACTTTTTTTAATCACTCCTTGGTTATCGAGATAATTTATGGATGCTCTGTATCCTCCTAAATCATTCCCGTTGCTGTATGAAATAGTATGTGACTGGGTTATGGCAGTTTGTTCCAGTTCCTTTTGCCAGTCGGTATCAGCGCCATAATCGATAGCGCCTAAAATACTACTGTCTCTTACATAACCCCTCCACTGATTAGCCGATAATAAATCGAGGTGATTTGCAACCCTGCCAACGGCAATATAGCTGCTGTATTCAACAGTTCCCCCTTTGGCTTCACGATTCGTGGTTACAATAATAACCCCGTTTGCTCCCCTTGAACCATAGATGGCAGCTGCCGAAGCATCCTTTAATACATCAACAGAAACAATCTCGGAAGGTTGAATTGTATTGATGTCAACCCCCGGAATGCCATCCACCACAATGAGAGGACTATTGCTTGCCGTGAGTGAAGTTCCCCCTCTTAACCGAAGTGATGCACCGCTTGCCGGATCGCCGGTACCCTGGATGACAGTGAGTCCTGCTACTTTACCCCGAAGTAGTTGCTCCGAAGAGGAAATCACTCCCTTCTTCAATTCATCGGACGATACCGTTGCTATCGCCCCTGTAAGATCCGATTTGCGCATATTCCCATACCCGATAGCTACAACAAGTACCTCGTCGACCTGTTGCAGGTCGGGAATTAGCGTAACTTCAATATTAGTTTTACCTGAAATAGCGATCTCCTCAGTAATATAACCAACAAATGAGATGATCAGCGTTCCGTTTGAATCGTCCGGAACGCTTAATTCAAATGTACCTTCAATACCTGAAATGGTTCCCAGATCCGAACCCTCAAGTTTGATGGTAGCGCCCACTAAAGGATTTTGAGCCTCATCCAGGACCAGCCCTGAAATCGATCTCATATTTTCCTGTGCCATCATTGCAGGAATGCCCGCAAGAAAAAAGCATAGGTGGACGAATAGAATTTTTTTAACTATATACGTGATATTCATACGAGTTATTTTTTGGTGCTTAATTGGACAGCTGAATAAGGTTAATATCTGCATCAAGTATGGTTCGGTCGTTATTGTCTGTTATCAGAACATTGATCTGATCTGGTCCGGTAATATCTTTCAATGGAGTTACCAGATCGATGTAAGCAGTCATCTCACTTACCGTACCTGTGAATTCGCCAGATATTTCAACAGTGCCAGCCGTTATAGTATAGTATAGAGCTGTAACCCCCTCTTCGTTGTTCTTGCGCTTTATCATCAACAAGTCTTTTTTACTGAACTTTTGAGGGAAGAATATCAATTCAGGAGCAAGTATTTCCGGAATTTCAGGAGCATTAATTAAAAAGTCGGCACAAGCCACATCATGCCCTTCATGAGCCCAGGTATCGTCGGCAAATACCATGTTGATATTCGTCAGCGTATAGTTTTCGGGTAATTCAAAATAGTCATTCAGAATCATGTCGATCCTGTAAATGCTGTCACCGAGGTGCGTCAAGGTAGTTTTTTCAAGATTTTCAGCATTGTTCTGCACCTGGATCGCCCAATTATTGACACCCCCATGCAAATGCACATTGTTGCCTGCAGCAAGTTCACCCTGCACGGCAGTAGTAGCACAATCGGACCATGTATTCAGGGCATTTACAAGGATAGAAAGCGGGCGATCGGATGTAAAATCTTTCGGATAATAATCTATTAAAGCGGATCCTCTGATGGTGGTCAGATCATAAATCTTAATGTCGTTAGGCGGAACCTGATCCGGAGCGAAAGCATCGGTAACTTTACTCCCGTCGTAGTTTTTCAGGAGTCCGTAAAAAGCTGTTATTGTGCTTGCATCCACACCATAATATTCGGTCGGGACCAGGTCAAAACGCCAGATGTTACCTTCAACATGATGCAGTGCAGCAAAGGCAGACGGATTGGTCCAATGTCCGGCGTCGGGCTCGCTTGGAAACCACGACCACATATAAACACCTTCGGTTTCACCGTCGAGATCTGTACCGCTTACATCAAAAAACCAGGATACAGAATCGTCAGCAGTAAATATGGCAGGTTGTGTCCAGATCTCAGCAATCCTTCCGGCCGGTAATGCATCTATATAAAATAGACTTATGATGGATAGTATAATCGTTATCTTCTTCATAGCGGTTAAGGTTTATTTATCTTGCCTGAATTTGTATACATAGGAGGCATACGGGGTTCCGTTATCCAATCTGATAAGCTTGAATTCGAGCTCAGCCCTGGCACCCGGCAGGGTAGTGACACTTAGTTGATCGGTAAGCTGCGATCTGGCTTCATCGGAATACAGATATAATAAGGTCGGAGTGCCATCGGTATGAACAAAAGGATTATCGAGATCCCAGTATCCCGTTTCCGGAAAAAGCTCCGGAGCCTCACTCTGGACTTCATAGCTGGTTGGGAGATAGGAAGAATCAATATGAAATGTTATTGTAAAGCCGGTAAAATTGAAGATCGGCTTAATATCCAATTCATATGGTTCGAGAGCATTTGCCTTGGCAATTTCATCCACCAGCATGATGCTTCGCAATGACCATGTACCAGGCAATTTTTCATAGATGGTGATGGGATCGACATAGGTCCCGTCATCTGTCTTCTCACATCCCGTATACAGGAATAGCAGAAGGAACAAGAGGAATAAGTTTTTAGTACTTTTCATAGTCGGTATTTCGATATTTTTCAGGATTAATGAAATATCCGGCATGAGCTGTTGACTAAAAAATAGTCCGGATATTTCTGTTGCTTACAAAACTATCCTGCCAACATACCAATTTGAAATTTCTGAATGATTATCAAGATTTTTAAAGCTTCAGTTTTTTGATATCAGGCTGGATATCTGATCTTTAATCTTGACATGCGAGAAAAAAAATATAGATGAAATATAGAGGTTTGAAGGACAAGCAAGATTTAAAAACCAGGATTAAAAAGCCCTGATTTGCATGATCCGTTCATCGAATGTTTCGCGGTCGATGATGGCTTTGTTCTTAATTTTTGTACGATAGGTATATATTGTATTCACCGAATAATCAAGGAATTTTGCAATTTTCTCTAGATCGTTGATCCCTAACCTCATTAACGCAAAGATACGCAGGTCGGAATTTAATAGTTCACCGTGTTTAAGAATAATCCTGTCTTCTTCCCTGAAAAATGAGTTGAATTCCTCTACAAAATGCGGGAAGAGTTTGAGAAACGTTTTATCGAATTCGAGGAACAGGTTTTCTCTTTCTTTTTTCACATCGGTGCCCGATATCAGGTTTGCCAGATCATCGAACTGGCGTGTTGCAATTTTACGCTGCAGGTTTTTACGATACGATTCCAGTTTTTCTATAAACTCAGAATTGATATTGAAAAAATGCCCTATATATTCTTCCTTGATAATATTTGCCTCTTCAAGTTTATGATTCATTTCCTGGAGATTGACGTTATATTCCTGCAGGACTCGCCTGATGCGAATGAGTTTTCGGAGTTGAAAAAAAATGATGAATGTAAATGTCAGCACTATCAGCGAGAGAATGGTAACAATAATTGAGTATTGCCCGAGTTTTTTCTTTTGCAATTCGACAATACGAAGCCGTTCCCCTTCAATAATCGGCAATACCGAACCGACTTCAATTTTCCGATGCCGTGCATTATAAAAAGTGGCATCTTCCAGGGCAATCTTAATATATCTGTAGGCTCTGTCGAGATCGCCATTGTCCATGAGCAAAACAGCCAGGTTTCGCAGGGCAACGGTTTCTTTCGTTGATGATTTAATATCAGCAAGGGCAGCTTTAATAAGCATATCGATGGCCTCATTCTTACGGTTCATCAGCGTATAAACATAGGCTACGCTCGAAGTAGCTATTGCATACTGATGGATCGGGATATCATATTTCGATATAAGAAAATTGAATGCATCCGCTGAACCCTGCAGGTCGTTCGATTTCATCTTCAATAATCCGACCGCTGCCCAGTAATCTGGTGTATTCTCATCCATCAATGCTATGGCAGAGTCGAGATAGCGGCTACCAAGTTTCCTGTATTGGGTGGCAAAATGAGAATCGTTGTCGTAATCGGCCAGGTCATAATAAGTACGGGCAACCACATTATAAAATTCCTGCCTGGTCTGATTTGTACAACGCTTCAGATCAATCTGCAAGAGAGTATCAAGCGATTCTTTGAACAATCCCGATGACAGGAGGGTAAAGCCCATAATTATTTTTGCACGCATGTGTTTATCGTGGTCATTTATCCGCGGCGCAACCTGGTTGAGCTTATTAACATATACAAAGGCAGAATCATATATATACGATTTATACTCGCTGATAAGCTGATCATATAAGCCATACAGAAACACCGGATCCTTATCCGAGACCTGGATAATCTCTTTTTTCAGTATGTCGATCCGTGACTGCTTCTGTGCAATATATTCGTCTCTTATACTAATGCAATGGTCCAATTCTTCAAGAAGTCGTTTCGTTTCGATACTTGAAAATACATTGAAAAAGATAAATGTACTTAGTAGGGTTAAACCTGCTCTTAAATTCACAATCAAGAAAGCTGATTTCAAATCAAATTTAATATTTTAAAAAAGATCTTGATCGTTGGCCGAAGAATTAACATCTTTCATATATCGATAGATAAACTATAAATTAGTATAGCACTCAGGTTAATTTTTCGCTTTGATAAAATATAGTTGATCAGTTTAATAATTTAA
>CAZWIU010000081.1:0-19709 GCA_964634105.1 uncultured Bacteroidales bacterium
TGTTGTTTTATTAATTATAGATTGTTTCATGGCACCATTGCGGATAATCATATTACTGAATTTCTATAATTTGCAGAACTTGCCCTGGAATAATCCTTTGCCGTCTGATATAACAATTGTAAAAATACCGGGTTTCAATAACGATATGTCAAGCCTTTTTTCTATTTCATCCGACAACCTTTGATACAAAACCAGTTTCTCCCCGGCAGAATATACTGTAACCACTCCCCTGCTCTTCATACTTTCGGGAATATCAACATTCAGGTGGGTATTGGCCGGGTTAGGGTGCAGGCTTAGCGGTTTCGTCTTACAACTTTGAAAGCCGCTTATGACAGGATGCTCGAGCGTTAAGACCGAACAGTTGAGGTACTGGTCATACAGGAGTACACTTACCTTACGCGCATCACCTCCCGGTTTATCAAAAGGAACCGCAAAAGAATCAAAATCGTTTACTATAATCGGTTCAAGAATTGTGTCGTTATAGGCAACTTCAACCTTTGTGATGTCATCGCCGGTTGAGAGTGAAATATTTATTTCACTGTCGGTCATAATGCAGGATATGAGCTCCAACCCAGCAGGTGCGGTGAAATCGGTATAGATACATTTTTTCCCCGGGTTATCTTCATTAAATGGCGTTTTAACCTGGTGTACCTGTACTCCCTTAACTTTAATCCAGGCCGGATTAATACACCCTGCATTGTGGTTGGCAAGAAGCACGAGGTGACCAATACGATACGGATCGAATCCGGCAATAAGGGCTTCGATCGCATCAACAGCCAGTGCATCATTTCCGGCCAGTATTATGCGCAGGTTCTTTTGTACCTGGCTGAGGGTATGACTGCTGTTACTTCCAGGATAGGGCCCATATTCAGCGCCCTGCAGTCCATCCATAATAACATAATCGACCGGTTTACACAGGTAAAAATCATGTATCCACCTGTCCAGGGGTACTGTCTGGGTTGCGAAATCGCCATGCTGTATATGGTTCCATCGCCCCGGAAGGTCATCTTCCGGAACGCTCGTCCCATTACCGTACATTTCGACCGGTGTAGCGCCGATCCCAACATTTTTGACTGCCCCGGTAATTCCTGTCAGAAAATGGGATTTGAGACAAGGCAGACTGATCAGAACGTCGGCTTCATAATAAATTTTATGCAGATAGTATTGGTTGGCAGCAGAATATAAGTTTTGCCCATCCGGTAATGATACTTTCTGTAAATTGGGTGAACCGGTATTATACCAGCCTGTAATATTTTCATCAAGACAGATGATACTATCCAGGCCGATGATATTATCATACCCGATGGCATTGATGTTTTTCCTGGTCAGTCCATAGCCCGAACCTTCTATCAGAACGATCTTTCCGGTAGAATTTTTTTCGCGCACCATATTTACGACAACCTGTATGATTCTGTAATCGGTTGCGATACCATTTGCCTCATCGGGGAATGCATTGCTGTAACTGGCTCCCTGAGCTCTGCCGGCAATAACATTCGGCTTTATGACCACCAGGTCTCCTTCGTGAATAAGTGTATCAAAACCTCCGGCCATATCTACAGCCTGACGGATCATGGTATTGATATCGCTGAATGTAATATCATACGCGTTGGCTTTATCCGATTGAACAATGGCAACGGTTGCTTCCGGATCGATAATGCCTCCTGATTGATTTGCTTTTTCTTTTGCATACAACTTTTTCCCTGCCTGCGAGACAGACGCAAAATCGATAGCGCCATAAACGACATCCTTTATCTGGAATGCAAAAACAGAGAAGATAAATACAACAACTGCCAGCAGCATTAGGACAGAAGCTTTCATATGTTTTTTTCTGCTAACATTGATCCTGGCTTTCTTAACGATTGAACGGGAAAGAAATGCTCCGGTAATCCACATAACAAACGCAGAGGCGATCGGGAAGGCTGCCCGCTGACATGGATATGAAGCTCTTGAGGGCTTTGGCAACACACGGATAATAAACCAGATCAGCGCAGCAGCGCCTGTAAAGTATAAGCTTAACTTCAGGATATTGTTGCCAATTTTTATTTTTCTGTCTCTAAGGAACTTGTAAAAACTTGCTAAGGTTTTCATAGGGCACATGGATTATATAACTATTCATTAATACAGATTATATATATCATTTACGTATGGCAGGTACATTTATTTATTTTACCGGGAACAAGGTAAGAAGCAAAGAAATCCCTTTGTTGCTGTTTTCATAAAGGTGGCTATTAACATTAGGCATTCCCAGGTATGTTGAAATGTTACGCAGGTTTCTGAAATCTGCCCGATTAAAACGATCGTAGCCGTTCAAAAAGAGCTAACGTCGCTGCAGATGCGAAATTGCTGAGAGCATGCTAATTTGTATGCATTACTTTAATCTTCAGAAAAAGTCAGGTGAGAAATTCGGTTTATTTTATATTTTAGTATCCTGCATCGTTAATCTCCAAAATACCACCATTATGAAGCGACTTATATTCATACTTCTCTTTATTGCATCGTTTATTTTTTGCTTTCCGCAGAAAAATGACCATAAACCAACCGGCTACATATTCCCCGAATTTAGTAAGGGAGTGGTACTGATGAAATCGGGCGTTAAACATCAGAAAATGCTTAACTATAACATGCTGACCGAAGAAATGGTATTCACCGATAACGGTAAAAAACTGGCCTTCAGCGATTATGAAATGCAGCGTGTAGATACGGTATACCTGGCGGACAGGAAGTTTATCGTGATGGATAAAATATGGCTTGAATTATTGTATCGTAGCGATTTTAGCCTGTTTGCCCAACACAGGTGTCACCTGAAAGATCCGGGAAAACCGGCAGGATACGGAGGAACCTCGCAGACCCAGGCGAGCGATTCGTATTCTTCGCTGATTACCGCCGGCGCCGTATATGAATTGGAATTGCCCGACGACTATGGAACAAGCCCTTATAAGATTTATACCCTGATGAAAAACGGGGAAACAATTAAGTTCGTCAGCATGCGTCAATTGAAAAAGTATTATGAAGAGAAAAAGGACCTGGTAAATACCTATATAAAAGAAAAGGACATCGAATTCAACAACCCCGATGATATCCTCGAACTAATAAAGTATATGGAAGGAAGTTAAAATGAAATTCTGACGCTACTCAATTACCGACAAAATATAGCTTCGGATCAGAGTAAGGGCATAAATCGGTTCCATTCTGCAGTAATCATTATAAACCTACTCGTAATCCGGCTCATAAGATAAAAATCAGACATTCTCTTTTCTTTAAAAATAAGTTACCTTTCACCTTCTTTATCCTAAATCATTCCGTTATGATAGCACAAAAACAAACCTCCAAAGAGTATTTCAGATCGATATACATTATTTATTTTGCTATCCTGTTGGGCCAGGTAATGATGGCTGTTGTTTTTGTTTTTTTACAAATGACCGGTGAATTTGAGGGTGACAAATCATTTCGGAATATGTTCCTCCTAATAGTTCCATTAGTAGTTATCGGAACATTGATCGGGAGTCATGTATTGTTCAAAAACAGGCTGAGAATTGCCGTAAGTCAAAAAAGCTTATCTGAAATAATGACAGTTTACAGGTCTGCGCTTATCATCCGGTATGTTTTACTGGAGGCTTCTCTCCCCTTTGCACTGGTAGCCTATCTGCTGACAGGAGATCCATTATTCCTGGCCATCGCAGGTATTGTAATAGTATATTTTCTTCTTGAGAAACCTGGTGTAAAGAAAGCAATCACTGATCTGGGCTCATGTTCTGTCAACATAAATATTATAAGCGATCCTGAACAGGTAATCGCCGAATACGAGGATAATTCTTAAGAAATAAAATTCCTTGCTCCGAAATCATTCGTTTAAATGTCAGAAACCTAAGCTCAATCAGGTTTCATCCATACAAGAAGTTTTAATTCTAATAACCATTTGAACTTATTGAATTTTAACGAACTTGATCGAGCAACTCCGGTTTAACCGCAGAGATATTTGCGCCTATCTGCAAAAGATACTCTTTTCTTTTTTCCACATCATCAAGTCCTACAACTCCCCATATGTACCTTCCTTTGGATAAAAGGGCAATTTCGCCATGATATGGATCAGGAAGTATGTAGAAATGCTGTCCGGATTTTTTCTGGGTGTATTTTGTAAATTGCAAATATTGAGTCAACATTTCCTGACATTCAGCGTCATCCTGTCCTTGAATGATGAAAAGAGTAAAGCCGGTATTGTTATCTGCATAATCTGCTGTAAAAGCATAATGAAGGAATTCATAGCCTAAAAAATCACTGGGAATGAATTTTTCAGAATGCTCTTTTTTATTCTTACGTGGAAAGAAATCCAGAACAGGAGGCAACGATTTGTTTGTATGCAGATTCGAGGCAAGTTTTTCAGCAAATGTCAGTAATATTTCCTTGTTTTTCTCCTTTAGACTTGTGCTGTTTATTTTAACATAGGCATTCCCTGATAAGAAATTAAGTATGGGAGGAATCAAATAACCCTGTGCTCCGATATCGATATAATAATCTTTTTCGGGTCGCTCCTGGCTGTAAATACCAAAAGCCTGTTCAGGAGTATGATGAAAGTACACTTCAACTATAATGTAGGCATCATCTTCATTCGTATATTCAGCGACCCATAATTCCCGGAATCCATAGATCAGGTATAGTTCAGCAGCTCCATCAATATACTCATAGAGTATATCCGGTGTATAGGTTTGAATCTTTTCCGGTATGCCCCATCCGTCGATTTCAGGAAAAAGATCCTGTGTTTCTCCTGTCCCGGAATTTAATGATGCAAATCCGGATTCTGTATTTAAAAAAATCAGGGGAAGTAACAGGATTATTAAAAAAGAAGGGGTTTTAATTAAAGTAAATATAGTCTCCATAACAAGCTTTTGTTTATACATTATTTCAACTAAAATCTTGTTAAGCATAGATCGTCTTTAAAGTTTCAATCCTGCTTTTAATATCAACGCGATTTACGCAACTTGCTGTACACAAATTACAGGTAGCGCATGTACCCAGACTTTTTTCTTTCGGGATATCGTTGAGTGTAGCTCTTGCCTGATCATAATTTTGATAACAGGTTGCATACATATGCACTCGTATAAGCGATGGTATATCAACCTTATCCGGACAGGTTGATATGCATTTGTTACATTGCTGGCAACATTGTTTAAGAGAAAGTTTTGTACCCTCGTTTCCCAGAAATTCTTTTTCTTCCTGAGTAAATTCAAGGTCGTAGGCAACAGAAAAATCCTCTTCCATCTGTTTATAGGTAGTGTATCCCGGTATAGCTGTAGTAATATGTTCATTCTGTAATGCCCATTTAAGAAATGATTTATGCACGAGGGCCCCTTCATAATTATTCTGCATATTCTCCAACCGGGATTGCTGACTTTGTGCCTGACTGCACTGGGTTTTCATGGCAACAATACCAACTCCTTTTAAAGCTATATTTTCTATAGCCGCTGCCATCTCATGATCATCAATCATTGAATAATTATAGCTTGTGAGTACTACATCATAAAAATCTGACTTTGCGGCTTCATTCAGACACTCGACCATGTTTTTATGAGTGCTGAATCCGATAAATCTTGCTTTACCTTCTTTTTTCAATATCTCTAAAGCCTCGAGAATACCGGGATTGTTAAGCCATTCAACTGTAGCCACACTATGTGAGTACAGAATATCTACATAGTCCATTTGCAGACGCGTCAGACTTTCCCCGGCAATTTTCAGGTAAGCTTGTTTCGCTTCTTCATTTGTCATCATCCGTTGGGGATGGGGGATATAAATTTTGGTACCAATAATTACCTGATCACGTATATTCATTTCTTTAATCACATTGCCTAGCATTTCCTCATTTTTGCCCTGCATATACCAGGCTGCTGTATCAAAATGACGAATGCCGATTTCATAGGATCTTTTTACTAATGCCGGATCGAGTGTATTCATCACTCCCATATTAACAACAGGAAGTTTGATCCCTGTTTTGCCCAGAGTCCGGTAAATAATCTGCTTTTCATGATTCGAATCTGTAATCTCTTGCTTAGAAAAGGGAAAGACCTGGTTTGAAATTCCTAAAAGACCAATAGGTGCTGCACAGGAAAGAGTCCTGTTCAGGAATTCACGTCTGTTAAGATTCCTCTTTTTTATCATGGTTGTAGGTTTTATTAGAATTTTATAAAAAATACCAAAAAAAGTCAGTCGTAACATTATATGACAAAACAGCAAATAGTTATACTTACTAAAAAACAACTGACTTTAAATTAAATTTCATTGGTTAATCGCTCCAGGGTAAATGAAGTCGATTCGCCAAAGGTTAATTCAGCTCATTACAATTTCCCATGTTATCACTTCGGAAGAAACAATCTGGCGGAAATATGCAAGATTGCCGCGTACCGTAAAAAATATCCATAAAAAGAAGTAATCACTTACATGCTGATTAATCGCTTATGAAAACTTTGAAAAGTCACGTTTGTAAGTATCCCGGGCTGGCGCTCGCTTCCATTCAAACATTTTCTTTAAATGAATGTCCGTTATGATACCTAATTACCAGGAATACACACCCCTAAATCTCCTCTCAGGAGGGGACTTACTACCCGCAAATCCTTCCCCCTCTTGAAGAGGGTAATTGCATAGATAAAGGCAGGGAATCGATATAATTCCTCTTTTTTTACTCACCCCACCTTGTATTTTGATAATGCCGGGTTTGTTTAACCCCTCTCTCGTGAGAGAGGGGTGCGAAGCGGGGTGAGTATAGATGTGCTTTTATACTTCTGCCACTTT
This sequence comes from uncultured Bacteroidales bacterium, assembly GCA_964634105.1. GTDB lineage: Bacteria > Bacteroidota > Bacteroidia > Bacteroidales > UBA10428 > UBA10428. The sequence goes on from CAZWIU010000081.1 coordinate 6,781, forward strand.
CCAGGCAATTACCCTTGAAGAGGGGGACAAAAGGCGTGTGTTGTTTTATTAATTATAGATTGTTTCATGGCACCATTGCAGATAATCATATTTCTTTAATACCGAATCATGGCGGGTTACTTCTTTATGCATAAACCGGTTTGCCTCGAACCATATGCTAACAATAAATGACTTTATTATTGTTTTTGGTATATAGCCTCTGGTTGATCCAGACTGGAGTAAAAGAGTACATTTATTAACTTGCCCCTTAAACCCGATTTTATCCAACATCTGGCGTAAAAATACCATTCAGCCTCCATGGCGTACTCTCTTGATTGGTATAGCTCATAATAAATTTCATTCAACAAACATACCTAATGCTATGCATTTGAAAATTCTGTTGCGCCATTTGAGTTAAATCGTTCTCACAGCGTATCACAGATTATCGCAGAGTTGAAGTTATCCTCCGCACAACCGTTAACCTCTTCGGTTATCAGCGTTACTATCGTTGATCATCAGCGAGAAATTCAATTGTATGACCATATCTCACCTGCACCTTAACAGTGATCTCAGATTTTTCCCATTGCTCACATTGTCGGATACAAAAACCTCAGGAAAGATCTTATGCCGGAATATTCAATCGTAAGAAAATAAATCATGCATAAAAAAGAATTCCGCATGCCCGAAACCACATTGAAATAAAAAATTTGCGTCTCTCTGTTTCACTTTATAATATTGTTCCCATATCGATAATTATTCATGGACAGCCAAACTACAAACATGGATAATTTCTTCAACATACATTAAGGTGTTTACCTGGTTAGGCGCAATACCAAACCTTGCAGGACGGTCCCTGCAAGGTTTTCGTGTTTGGCATAAGACCACGTTTTAATGAATTCCATGAAGTAAAAAATCAACAATCATTCAGCTGCGTTTAGCTGCTTGATGTTCCCCAACTTTTTTCTGGGGCACTCATAATTTCTAACACTGTGTTCATTGTGGTTTAAAAGGTCTTTTATACACAATTACTGTTCAATAACCACGGAGGGCCACAGAAAAATAAAATGAGGTACACAGAGGTAGTAGCCGTCCGCTGCATTCTGTATACCACCCTTACCTTGTTTCTTCGTTGAACCGTTATCTTTTTCAACGAGTCATCGATAATCCATCTTTAGAAAGCCCGAACAGAAAGGAATTCTATTCTTTCCGGTAACCATAATAACATAGAAGCCTGCCGGAAGCTGGCCGATATCTATTTCCTGATCTGCAGGAAGGTCTCCTTCACAAAAGAACCTGCCACAGGCATCGGTAATACGATAGCTGGTCAGGCTTTGCATACCGGCATCAACGTATATATAATCAGTTGCAGGATTGGGATAAATACGTAGTGCTCCGGCGGAAATGCTTTCCTGTGTATACACGGCAGGTGGATCGGTATGCGCTGTGTCGCCCAGCAGGTAGACCTTCTCGGCCGTGATCCTCTTCGTAAAATTTCCATATGTTGCATTGATCCCTGCAGCCAGCGTGATAACATCGACTTCGGAAGTATAGGAGAAACCGGCTGTATGCGATGGGCTGCCTGCACTGAGGTTGGCCGTTGCAGCCGTACCGTAATCCCATCCAATGTGATGGTAGAATACATAATCAAGAACATAATCGGTTTCCAGTGGCCCGTTATTGACGATTTCGAACCCGGCCTGGAAGGTTCCGTTACCCTGCTCCGGTTCAGGGGTAGCGGTGATTTCGATAGCGGGCAGCACCACAGGATCATCGGAGGCCAGTATGGTGATGAGCTCTGTTTTCATAAGCTGGCCTGTTGCATTGTAAAAATTAAACTTCAGATCATAATCGGTTACCGGGTTTGCCGACAGGATAAGAGTATCGTTAAAATAACCATTGTTGATGAATTCATCCATAACCTTCGTTCCGTTGTCCCATACTTCAACTCGTGCAACGGTATCCTGTGCAAAGATCTCGACCGGCACCTGCGAGGTGTAGATCCCTTCGTTCTTCGGGTGGTTAATGATGGCACGGTTATATCGCGTCAGGGAGTCCCATGCTAACCTCGGCGTACCATAATGATCATCGACTGAGGCATATTCAACCAGTCCGAACCATTCTTCCGCATTGTCGTCATGCACAAACTCATCGCCGGATTTCCACCATCCGTCGGAATAGATAAAAACGCACGACCCGCCGGCATTGCCGTCGATGAGCGAACGGTACATATAACGGATGCCTTCTTCCTGTTCTTCAGGAGTATTTCCGCCATAACCCCAGTTGCCCGGGCCCGAAGGTGATACCGACAATCCGTATTCGGTGATGACCAACGGGTGGCCGTCGGTTCGTTCTTTGTAAATGGAACTAACATAAGCCGGGTATTTATGAGAAAAGTTCACGGTAGCAGGATTATAGGGATATACGTTATAGGCGCTGAAATCGAAGATCTGCGGATCGATAAAATCGCCCACACAGGTGTTAGCTATCGATACAGCTCTTCCGGGGTGCATGTTATGGATTATTTGAATTTCCTGTTTCCAAAGGGTATATACGTATGAATACCCGATGTCGAAAATATGGTCGGGCGCGGGTTCATTCATGATCAGGTAGGCAATGATGTTATCGTAATTCTTCGAATACGCCAACACATCCCGGACAAGCTGAAGGGAAGAATTCACATACGCCGGGTCGGAAAAGTCGCCGGCCGGGTCGCTCCAGATGCCCATGATGATCTTCAGATCGAATTCCTGTATGACCTGCAATTCCTCGTTGGTAAAATGAGCCCAGGTACGTATCGTATTGAACCCGGCATCTTTTATCCGTTGCATGTCGCTCCGCAGCACATCAGCATTGAAAGGCCTGGCCCAGGGAAGCATCCCCGGGTAAGCTCCAACTTCATACCCGATCCCCTTAATGAAGAATTTTTCACCGTCGATGTAGAAGAAGCCATCCTTCAGTTCGATGTCCGTTCCCTGGGCCGAAACCCGGTAAATACAGGCATACAATCCCAGCACGAGGAAAAATACAGTTTTCATAGCAATCTTTTTCATAGAAAAAAGAAGTTTAATTTTCAGTATTAAAAGATAAATAAATTTACGGAGAATGATATCGGATCGGGTAAATTAATGAATCACTGTTGTACGGTAAAAGTTAAAAAATTATATGCCACTAAATCACCAAGGCTCAAAGAAAACACTAAGAAGTTTATATTTAGCCTGTTGCATATTTGTGAAACCATTGTGTCGTAGTGTCCTTGTGGCATAAATTCTAATTTTAATTGTTTGAGCCCACTGAATCAAAAATGCGAATAACTCTTGCTATAACCATACGTTAGGATTATCCATCCGTTATACCCGGACAGCAATGATTAATAAATCATACAACAATTGCGAGAAGATATAAATCGTTGAAAACACATTATAACGTACTCCTCTGCTATTGGTTGGGAATTATTGGCGAATAGCATTATCTTCGGTCATTCATTTAACAGTTAAAACTCTACATCATGAAAAGAAGAAACGAAATAGTGCCTTTATTGATTCCCGTGGTAATCATGATTTCGTTGTACCTGGTATTTTTTAACAGAATTACCTGCAAACCGGGCCAGGCCGGTTTCTGGATCATCATTGCACTGGGCATGTCGATAGGTGTCTTGCTGACAAGAATATTCCAGAAACCGAAAGAAAAGAATAAATTCTAACAGGTACTCACAGGAACAAATAACTTTCTGTTTGAAGATAAAGACTGCCTCCCAGTTATTTTGTTGCCCTGTTTTCTGAACTGAGGCCATGGTATAAAACAATATACAGATAAGCAGGTATAACAGATTTTTGTGAAAAATATGATTTTCATCGTTAATTAAGAGTCATCAAACAATATGATTAGTTTCAAGAAGAATTACAGCGTATATTTTATTTTTCTGTTTTTAATTATAATTGGTTATTGGCAGGTATCTTTTTTTTCCTATGCACTAAAGTGGGATTTAATTGATGTTGTATTGCCTTTTCGGTATTATTTTTCAGAGTGTATTCATTCAGGCTTTTTCCCTTTCTGGAATCCTTACCAGCAAACCGGAACACCATTCTATGCCGATCTGCAGGCCCCGACCTATTATCCTGAACTTATCTTCACGAGTCTGCTCGGGGGGTATGGTGTATATACCATGTATATTCTTTTTGTTATTTACCTGGTAATTGCAGCTGTTGGGATGTATCGTCTATCGTATTATTTCAACAACAGCAGGAATGCTTCTGTAATTGCCGCTCTCTCTTACGTTTTCAGCGGTTATGTTATTGGTCATGGTCAGCATTTCTTTCTATTGGTCGGCGTGGCCTGGATACCATTTGTAATACGTTCGTACATAAAGCTGAATCAGAATAAACATATAATTGATGCGATTAAAGCGGGACTGTTTGTTTTTTTATTGTTGACAGGAGCATATCAGGCGGTATCAATAGTAATACTTTACCTGCTGGCATTGCTCTTCATTTATTATTTACTGACGGCTGTCGTTGCAAAAAACCTGAAAACAATATGGCAACTCCTCCGGTTAAACCTGCTGTTTGCTGCGATTGTTATTCTACTGGACCTTCCTTTAATAATCTCAACGCTGGAGGTTATCCAATCTGTTCAAAGATTTGAGGAGGGTGTCAGCCTGGATAAAGTATTGGCTTTCGGTCAACCTTATACTACGTTAATTTCTTTTATTCTTCCTTTTTTAACAGTGAAAGATACCGGCATTTTCAATAGTATAGATAGTTCTTTAATCAACCATTATTTTGGGGTAATAACTCTGCTTTTTTTCATTATATCATTATTCCATAAACACACATTGCTTGAATATTTGCTACTCGGCTTCGGTCTGTTGATCTTCCTGATGTCGTTCGACTTTCTTCCGGTAAGGGAGTTTATGTACAGGTATGTTCCGTTCATGAACCTATTTTCAGTAGCAGCCTATGTGAGCATTTTTGGCCTATTGTTTTTTATTCTTTTTGCAGCAAACTATATCGCATACTTCGAGAAGAATGTGGCTGCTGAAAGGAACAAGGTGCTAATAGCAGGCTCCGTATTTCTGATCATACTCCTTTCCCTCGTTCTTGTTTCCATTGGTAAACCGGCATCGTATGATTTCTGGAGCTTGTTCCGATCTCATTATGTAGAAGAAATGTTGAAGAATCTGTCGATATACCAGGGTATAATTCTTCAGGGATGTTTTCATGCAGTGATTCTTTCCGGCTTTATTCTGATTATAGCTTTCTATAAAAGGATACGCTATGCAACACAGTTGATATTCATGTTATTCATTGCTGAAATAATTGTCGCATCGCAGCTGAATATGAATTCAACAGTAGTCGATATGCAGCATAAACCAGGCAGGATGCAGCGCGACCTTGCCCTCTGCCCGGAAGGTTTTCCAATACCAATAAACGATAAGATCATCTTTAACGATCAGCAGCATGCATTTTATTCTCCTTTCTGGAGAAACACCTATATATTCACCAAACAAATATCCTTCGATGCCTTTTCTTCTTTTGAGTTAAAAACATATAGCATACTTGATGATGATTGTCCCAATTTAAAGAATTCAGTCCTGGATAATCATTTGTTTTACTTTTCCGATACAATATTATCGTTAGACAGATTTTCCGATAGTACAGTTGATGTGCATAAGTCTTCGAGGTATCTCTATCTCTCAAAAGAAAATTATAATGCCTTATCCGGTAATACTGTGAGAACCGATCCTGCTGACAAAGTAAAAATAATTGAATTCAAACCAAACAAAATTACAATCACAACCAATACACGATATGATCAATATCTGACCATGCTTCAGACCAAATATAAAGGCTGGAATGTTTTTATTGACAATAAACCTGTAACGATTTATGCATCGAATTTCAACTACAGAACGATTTTTTTACCAGGTGGTGATCACGTTGTTAAATATGAGTATCGGAATAATCTCATTTTAATTCTTTACATCATTTCCAATATACTTTTCACTCTTTTCGTATTATTTCTCGTTGGACACTAGCTATACCGGAATAATATAAAGAAAAGCACCTATATTTCAATACCGCTGGCTTTACTATCAGGTATCGTTTTGTTGCTCATAATTAATTTCTCTCGAAAGAATAGCAGTCAGACTGCTTATCAATATTATACCACACGATGGGCAGAGAGAAAAGTAGCTATCAGTATAAAACATGATAACGAGCGGAAGCAAAACACTCATGATTCACTAACAGTATCTTCAGGAAGGAAGAGTTTAATGGTGAACCGGGATACCGAATTTGTGCCGATAGCAGAAATTGCCTGGAAAAATGGTGATCTCAAAAATGGCATACTGGCTGTTACAGCCTTTATCAATCCAGGTAGTTATAGTAAAGCGCTTCTTGTAAGTGAAATCAACCATGAATGGCATGCCTGTAAAACTGAAAAATACATTGAATCGCTCAATGAGTGGAATCCCATCCTGTATTATAGAAATATACCCAGGCTGAAGCAGGGAGAAGTGATAAAGGTATATATATGGAATAAGAATAAAGAGCAATTCTTAATTGAGAATATTGAAGTTAATATATTTGATTAAATTGTAGGCTTAATTCTCAAAAGAACAGAAAAGATGTATTCTAACAAAGAATAAAAGCTTTGGGGCGTTCTTTCCATTAAGGATTTTTATTATATACTTAGATTCTTAAAAAGCATATACTCCGATGTAATTGGCTATATATAAAATAGTTCTTATAAGAATCAACAAGTGAAATCTACTCGGATGTTAAATTCTAGGAAAGCGATGAAATAAAGAATTCACAAAATAAATGCAATCACCAGAACGCAATCAACTTGTTAAGAGATATGAGTTTTTACATCCTCATCAGGGAATACTTTATACGCAAAGCAATTAACAAATAAATACTCAGGTAATAAACTCTGTTTATTAAGAAAGTATGGATTTAAAGTATCCACTCTGCCAACCAGTTTATATTCCTGATTTGGTAGAGTGGATACATTATTAAAACAAAATAAACCGGAGAACATGCCATGTTTTTAAATAATCCGGATAGCACAATCCCGAAATAGAATATATAAAGTTTTACATTGAAGAACTCAACATGTTCTTAACTGGGATTTGATCCGGGCTCTTACCCAACTAATGCGGAGGCCACTCATTTTGTTAATAGCCATAGTTGAGATACGTCAGGCCATGTCTCAACAGGTTTAAACACCTCCAGTCTAAAGGCCTACCTTCTAAACACCTATTCCTTCGTCGCTCTACGTGTGATTCTGAGAACTTTATGAGAAATATATAGCCTAAGACCTTTGCCCATTTAGGTGAAACATAGGTGGACTAAGGCCTTCCTTCTGTTAATATGTATGCATAAACAGAACCCTGACTAGTTTCTTTTCAGTATTGAAGATGTTAATATTGAAGTTTGTTATTACCAGGCATTATTATTTCATTTAACTAACGTAAGTCGGAAGAGTTGTGATATGAATATTCTTAAATAAGTTTTTTACCACGCTGAGAAAAGAAATGAGAAGCCATAAAATATGAAATTACTTTTTTACACTGTAATATTCTTGGCTTTATCCGTACTGGTAAAAGCCCAAACAAATTTCACAAAATATAATGGGACTGGTGGTCCTGTTCTCTTAAAAGGTGCAGGAACTGATTTTACAGATACCACAAGGTGGGATTTTTTAACAGCTTCCGATGCAGAAGTCATTTTCTATCAGGATACTTTTCGTCTCTGGTATACCAGTTCTTCTGTTTTTTCAGGACAGTACGGCTATCCCAGAGTTGGATATGCCTGGTCATTGGACGGTATCAGCTGGATAAAGTACCCGGCTAATAGTCCGGTGTTTGGTGGTACCCCAGGAACATGGGACTCACTTTCCGTAGAAACTGTTTCGGTACTCATAGATACTGCTGCACCGTCAAACGAACGCTATAAGATGTGGTACCTGGGCGGGAATGATAGTGGTTCTGTGAATAACACCCTGTATTGGGGCATCGGCTATGCATGGTCTGCTGATGGCATAAACTGGACAAAACATCCCAATCCGGTACTCGAAGCAGATACATCGGCCTATACAATCGACAGAGGAAGTATTGAAGGACCCTCTGTAATTAAAGACGGAGATACCTTAAGGATGTATTATGCCGGGTTTTCTGTAATGTTCAATTCGCAGCCATGGGATATGCATTTCAATATCATCTATGCCTGGTCATTAGACGGCATCCACTGGAATAAAAAAACAGATTTTCCGGCACTGGCCGTCAATCCTTCTCAGAATTGGGAAGATGAGTTTGTCCAGGATCCTAAAGTATTGAAAATAGGATCTGTCTATCACATGTGGTATGGTGCAAAAGGCAGTTTACAGGGAGGACAACAAATCGGTCATGCCACCTCCCGCAATGGAATTAACTGGATGCGATCTTCATCTTCACCCCTAATTTCAACCGGCGGATCGGGTGCATGGGACGAATTCCTGTGCTCATTTCCAACGGTAGTATATAAAGACCCTGTTTGCCATCTATGGTATACAGGTGCTGATCAACATTTTGCCAATGCATTATTTCCCTATTATTGGGACATTGGTTATGCTTCTGACTCTAACCAAGTAATTTCTTTAAATGAAGAGATAGCAAGCCACACAACAATTCATATTTATCCTAATCCCACCCGTAACGAATTGTTTATTGAACTACCTGCTTCATTAGTAAAGGGCGAAATTACTTTTACTGTTCAAAACTCCGTTGGACAAATTGTTAAACAAGAAGACATTTCAGCTTCAGGCCAATCCATTCTAATCAATCTGGAAAAACTGAATCGGGGGCTCTATATAATAACATTTAAGGATAACTGCGGACTGTTGACTGTAAAAAAAGTAATAATAGAATAGCACAAACACACGACAAGCATATAACATAAAACGGTAGTAGTGAATTTGCAGGAAGTTGAGCCTGCGTCAGCGTTTGTAAAAAGCAATAAAAACGCAGTTCAGCAATCCGCGTCATTTCATATAGATAATCGTTATGTGGAATTACTTTGATTCGTATGCGAGCGGAAATGAAATTCAGATTAATGGTAAAAAAGACTATATTTAAATTTTAAACAATCAAAATCACCTCATTATGCTTTATAGACTTAAAAATATGGCAAAAACGTCCTTATTGGGCTTCTTACTCTTCTATGCTGAATATACAATGGCCCAGGATGGCACAATCTACCCGCTCGATCCCCCGGCCGAGCCAAATGCTATTTCGCTCGGTACAGGTGGTGTGGATAACCAACCTGCCTCAGAGTCCTGGTTTCGCCAGTGGGGCGACCCGATGGCCCGCAACGTTACGCATGCAACCCTTACCCCGTTTCTGCCGGAACCTGGTAAAGCAACTGGTGCTGCTGTGATCGTGGCTCCGGGAGGAGGTTTTATGTGGCTTTCGATGGGCAACGAAGGATGGGAAGTAGCCGAAGCGCTCGCAAAACAAGGAATAGCCGCTTTTGTTCTTAAATACAGGCTCAAGCCGACTCCACCGTCGCTGGATGATTTCACTGCCATGATGAACCGTGCATTTACACCTCCGCCTCAACCCTCCGATTCTGCTAAAGAAGCAGCGCCATCACGTCCCATGCGCTTTGACCTTTCCAATCAACTCGAGGATGCTGAAGCCGCCTATGCTATGATTGTTAAACGAGCTAAGGAGTGGGGTGTGGATACAGGCAGAATAGGCATGATAGGCTTTTCAGCTGGTGCCGGCCTTACAATGCACTGTACACTTAACTCCAAAACCATGAACTTAGCCTTCATCGGCCCGATTTATGGCGGTATGGGCCCGGTTGATGTACCAAAGAACGCTCCTCCCATGTTCAATGTTATAGCCACCGATGATTTTCTCTTCGGGGGTAATTTTGGTGTCATCGATTCCTGGTACAAAGCAGGCATACCTGTTGAATTTCATCTTTACCAAAACGGGGGTCACGGTTTCGGCCTGGGAAATCCCGATCGAACAAGTAATCGTTGGTTTGATGCCTTTATACACTGGTTGGATGTTAACGGCTTTTTGAAGGACAAAGCCGGAGAATGATCTGAGATTTTTCTTTCTGTCGGGTTACCCGTAGGCAGGAGGAACTAAACTGTCTAATGCCCAAACACTTTATATTTTCTGTGTAACTCTGCGTCAGACTCTGCGCACCCTGCCTGCCGGCAGGCAGGGTTGCAAGAAAAAAATTTCACGCGAAGTCCGCAAAGTATTCTGCGAAGCTGCGCAAAGAATACAAATGAGATTGCTGGCTGATTCGTTGTAAAGGATATGGGGACTATGGCGGACGGGGTGCACCCAACGTCATTGCGAGGATCCCGCCTTGGCGGGAGACGCGGCAATCTGGCCATGTAAATGCCTGCCCGCCATGCGTCTACTGTGCCTTTGCGTGGCCGCTTTCAGCCTACGTAGCTTTACTGCTTCAGCGAAGTAGGCAGGCGAAGCGAGGCGCCGAAGGCTTCGCCGCACGGAGAGCAGACTCATCCTCTGCTCACTCAATCACTCTGCTGCCAAACATAATTTTTATCAGACGTTTCATACATGATTATTTTTACATTTGCACAAACTGATCTCAATGAAACAAACTGCTTTAACCCAAATCCACAAGGCCGCAGGCGCCCGTATGGTGGAATATGCCGGGTACGAAATGCCCGTCGAATACTCAGGTGTCATCAAAGAACATATCAATGTACGACAGCATGCCGGATTATTTGACGTTTCGCACATGGGCGTGTTCTGGATCAAAGGCCCCCGGGCGCTCGACCTCCTGCAATACGTTACTACCAACGATGTGGCAGCCATCCCTGTTGGGAAGGCACAGTATAATTGTTTTCCCAACGGCAAAGGAGGCATCGTGGACGATATCATCATCTACCGGTTCGAAGAATATAAATATATCATGGTTGTGAATGCCTCCAATATGGAAAAGGATTGGCAATGGATCAACCGGCATAATTCATTTGGCGCTGAGCTGGAAAATGCTTCCGACTCAACCTCCCTCATCGCTCTTCAGGGGCCTAAAGCTGCTGCTGTACTGCAACCCCTTGTCAACACAGACCTCTCGCGGTTAAAGAGTTTTTCTGTTATTGCTGAAACAATTCAGGGCATCGGTGAAGTGATTATCTCAACTACAGGTTATACCGGCGCCGGCGGATACGAGATATTCTGTCGCAATAACAACGCCGTATCCATATGGAATGTGCTTATGAAAAATGGCCAGCCGGCAGGCCTCCTGCCGGTCGGACTGGCAGCGCGCGATACCCTCAGGCTTGAAATGGGCTATTGCCTCTACGGAAATGATATTGATGAGACCACCTCCCCCATCGAAGCAGGCCTCGGATGGATAGTTAAAACCGGGAAAGCAAGTGATTTTATCGATCGTAAGTTTATTACTCAACAGCTTGAGAAAGGAGTCTCAAGAAAACTCGTCGGATTCGAAATGCTGGAACGCGGAATACCGAGGCATGAATATATTATCTGCGACAAGAATAGCCAACCGATAGGCCATGTTACCTCGGGAACCATGTCGCCTTCATTGCAGAAGGGGATCGGTATGGGGTATGTAAATGCCGGGCATGCAGCACCGGGGAATGAAATTTTTGTCCGCATCCGTGATAAAGCATTAAAGGCATTAATCGTACATTTGCCATTCATCAAACAATAGCGTATCCGATGCAGCAGAGAAAAATTGAAGTATGTGTTACCCCGGCCATCTATGATACCTTCCGGAACGACGATGCTATTGTGGTGGTGGTCGATATCCTGAGGGCTACCTCTGCTATTGTAACGGCCTTTATGAACGGCGTCGAACGTATCATTCCTGTCGCCACACTGGAAGAGGCCCAGGATTATAAACAACGCGGATACCTCGTGGCAGCCGAAAGAGATGGTATTGTCCGCGACTTTGCCGATTTTGGAAATTCACCCTTTAATTTCACGGAAGACCGGATTAAAGGAAAGGAAGTTGTTTACAGCACAACCAATGGTACCAACACCATTATGATGGCAAGTCATTGTTACCAGGTGTTGATAGGAGCATATCTTAACTTCCGGGCGCTTGTCGACCATATAAAGAAGGAACAGCGCGATGTGGTAATACTGTGTGCCGGGTGGAAGAATAAGTTTAATCTTGAAGATACGCTCTTTGCCGGTGCCCTGGCACAGGAAGTCCTGGCCGATACGATGTTCTCGACAATATGCGACTCTACGCTTGCTGCCATGGATTTGTGGGATGTTGCAAAGGTCGATCTCATGGGCTATATCGAAAAAGTCGCCCAACGCCACCGCCTCAGAAAAAATAAGCTGGACGATGTATTGGAGTATTGTCATACCTTCAACCTGACATCAAAGATCCCTGTCCTGAAAGAGCGATATCTTGTTTCGTTACCCTGACTATTTACAGAAGAATCATTGCTGTCCGGGTAAAACGGATGGATAATTCTAACATATGGTTATAGCAAGAGTTATTAGTATTTTTGATTCAGTGGGCTTAAACAATTAAAATTAGAATTTATGCCACAAGGACACTACGACACAAGGGTTTCACAAATATGCAACAGGCTAGATATAAACTTCTTAGTGTTTTCTTTGAGCCTTAGTGATTTAGTGGCATATAAATTTTTTAACTTTTACCTGACACCAGTGCAGAAGAATTAATTAACGGTAAGATGTTTAAATGCTTATTCGTTTATGCTTTTAGGTGTTTAAAGTCAATGCCTAAATAGTGTTAACATCCGGCAGATAGAATTTCATTAAACTTTTATTAATTCCTTATTAATTATAGCTTTTAAGACTTTTTACCAACCATTTTCCAGTACTATGCCAATTTTTTGATGTTAGCCTGGAATTAAAATTAAAGTAGGAGGCAAAGTTCCATAAATTAGCTTTGCCGTCCTCTCACACC
>CAZWIU010000082.1:0-18333 GCA_964634105.1 uncultured Bacteroidales bacterium
TAGAGGGTGCAAATGTATAACTTTCTCTTTAATTCAAAGAAAAATTTGAGAAAAATGCCAGCGTAGAGATGAATGATTTTTGTCATTATTTTTTCTACTTGTAAAATCAAAGAGACAGATTTAAATCGACTAAAATGCTAATTTGATGTATTTACCTGGCAAATAATTTTTATCCGACGGTAACACAACTACCACCGAACAGAATTCATATATATATTTGTCTAATCCTAACATTCCTGGTAATTTAAAACTTCATCGAACTCAACTAATATGAGAAAAAATCACTTGCTGCGTTCCTGTTTATACAAATGTTATTGTCATCCCTGACATTTATGCCAGGTAATAACCTGCGTGTTGCAATAACCTATCCTGTTAATTCTCCTTCGCCAGGTCAGCAAGAGAAGTATCAGCCAGCTTGTTGAAAGTATAGGTCCTGATCTCTTTAAATGTATGGCGTATTGTACAAGTCTCCTCATCCTTGCAATGTTCACAGGACCTGTAATATTTTTCGGACGTGCATGCAAGGTATGCTATGGTGCCTTCAAAAAGACGGATAATCTCTAACAGGCTTACTTTCTCCGGATCCTTTATGAGATAGTATCCTCCATTTTTTCCAAGCTTACTGGCCAGATAACCATTCTTTTTTAATTCTAGTAATATCCCTTCCAGAAACCGTTTGGGAATTTTTTCACTCTCGGCGATTTCATTGATCATCAGTGTCCCCTTTCCAAATTCTTTTGCTAATCGCACCATGGCAAGCATTGAATATCGTGTCTTCTGAGTCAGCATTTCTTCCGTAATTAAAATCAGCTATGAATTATGGGCTGCGTTGTTTCAATTTAACAAAGAATGATTTTTATAAAATATTGGACGTATTTTTATTTAATAACAAAGCTATACGTATATTTACTATGTATAAAAATAGTACCTAAAATATGTTTATATCTGTATTTTATTTTCATAGCATCTATTTCACCTTTGTGTCTTCAGGATAGATCAAGTACCACTTCGCTGAGAAATAATTAACCATTTATTAATTGAGCTATAAATATGATTTTAAAATTACTAGTTAAATATACACTTAATCAATAGATATTATAGAGAATTTGATAATAATTTAATATATCATGAAACAAACCCTGGTCATTATCCTTCTTTTTATATCCATTATTTTGACACATGCACAAAGCACGAATGACATCCTTGATCTTCTTATTAAAAATGGTACAATTAAAGCTGAAGATGCCGATTCGGTGAGAGCAGAGGCTGCAATCAAACAACAGGAAGCCGATGCCAGGAAAAAGTTATTTGCTGTCACATCCGGTAAATCTATTCAAATTAGCGCTTATACCCAGGTTCGATACCAGATATTGGAGCAGGAAAATAAAGTTGATGGTTTTGATATCCGGCGTGCTTACTTTGATATTAAAGGAAATCTGACCCCTTACTTTGGCTATCGCCTGCAAACCGATTTTGCTTCATCACCAAAAATTGTGGATGCCCAGATTGATTTGAAACTGAACGACTACTTTAACCTGACTTTCGGGCAGCAGGTAATCCCATTTTCGTTAAATAATATCACATCTAACACAAAACTCGAGCTTGCCGATCGTGTTCAGGCAGTGGAAGCCTTGGCTTCACGCAAGAATGATGTATTGGGCGATAATAATGGAAGAGACATTGGTATTACTGCCTATGGTTCTTTATTGAAACTTAATGATCTTGATCTCATTGAATATCGTATTGGTCTTTTCAATGGTAACGGAATTAACCGGGCAGATGTAAATGAAGATAAAGATATAATCGGCCGGTTAGTTATTCATCCTATCAGAAATTTTTACCTGGGAGGTTCTGTTAATTATGGTTTTACACCCGATTCAGCAACTTTTTATAATGGCAATAGTTCTATTAAAGATAAGGATAAAGCAACAGCCAACTATTTTGGGGTGCGCAAACGATTTGGTTTTGAATTAAGTTACGATTACAAAATAATCTCCCTTAAGGGTGAATATATTACTGGTCAGGATGGCTCTTTGAGCAAAGGAGGTTATTATATCCAGGCAGCAGGTTATATTCTACCTAACAAGTTGCAGGTTGCAGCACGTTATGATTCTTATGATAAAGACCTTGATAAACCGGATAACATAACTACTAATATTACAGCAGGTATTAATCTTATCTTCAATTCAAATTTTATGCTGCAGGTTGCATATACAATGAGCGATGAAGAAGGAGAAAGTATTAAGAATAATTATACTTCCTTCCAGTTGCAAGCCAGTTTTTAACCATTATTAATCTAGAACTATGAAAAGAATTCAAACAATACTTCTAATCACCTTTCTGGTAAATAATATCATATGCATTCCGGTGGTAGAAGGTCAGGATAAACTAAAAGGCAAAATAAGCCTGTCCGGCGCATGGGCGCTATACCCTATGGCTGTCACCTGGGCTGCCGAATTTAAGAAACTTCATCCCCAGGTTCAGATCGACATTTCAGCTGGTGGAGCTGGAAAAGGCATGACTGATGTGATCAGCGGACTTGTCGATATTGGCATGGTATCCCGCGATGTGTATCCCGAAGAAATCAGGAAAGGCGCCTATTCTATTGCTACAGTTAAAGATGCTGTGGTGGCTGTGGTGAATGCTTCAAACCCGGCAATTGATGAAATTCTAACAAAAGGAATGAAGAAGGATGCTGCCAATAATATCTGGATAACCGGTAAATATAAAAATTGGTATCAGGCATTTTCTGTTAGCTCCAAAGCTCCTATTCATGTTTATACACGTTCCGATGCATGCGGTGCTGCTGAAGTATGGGCAAAGTATTTTGGCAAAAAGCAGGAAGACCTTTTGGGTAGCGGGGTATATGGAGACCCCGGACTTGCCCTGGCAGTTAAAAAGGATCCTTTAGGTATTGGATTCAATAATATTGGTTATGCTTACGATCATACAACCCGTAAACAAGTTCAGGGATTACGTGTTGTACCCCTGGACCTTAATAATAATGGTAAAATAGACTCCAACGAAAATTTCTACAATACTTTTGATGAAATTGTAGATGCTATTGCAAAAGGTATTTACCCTTCTCCCCCGGCACGCGAACTTTATTTTGTAACCAAAGGGAAACCACAGGATCCCATTGTGTCAGAATTTATACGGTGGGCATTGACCGAAGGGCAGAAATATGTTAAAGAAGCAGGTTACATAAATCTGTCGCAGGAAAAACTGGCCACTGAACTTAAAAAGCTTGAGTAAGATGTATAAGTTACGACTAATAAAAGATAATCTTGCCCGGCATTGGATGCTGAGCCTGACTATCTTATGCCTGCTCTTGCTTTTTATTATCGGTGCGGGACTTCTTATTAAATCGATCCCTGTGTTGAAAGAGAAAAGCTTGTTAACACTGCTTACCACAAGTAGCTGGAAACCTTTTAAAGGAGAGTTTGGCTTTCTGACTTTTATTGTCAGCACATTATATGTTACTGCTATCGCTATTTTAATTGCTCTTCCTCTTTCACTGTTATCCTCAATTTATCTGAGTGAATATGCCTCCGTACGGATCAGACGGATCTTTAGCCCCGTGGTTGACTTACTTGCAGGTATTCCTCCTGTGGTGTATGGAGTTTGGGGTACATTAACCGTGGTTCCCCTGATCGCAAATAGACTCGCTCCTCATTTTGTGGATTTCTCAACCGGTTATAGTGTATTGGCCGGTGGACTCGTCCTTGCTGTCATGATTGTTCCGATAATAATAAGCATTCTTACTGAGGTGTTTAATGCTATTCCAAGAGAAATCCGGGAGGCATCGATGTCATTGGGAGCGACAAAATGGGAAACTGTTAAGAAAGTGATCCTTCGTACCTCTCTTCCCGGGATCATAGCCGGCACAGTGCTTGCCATATCCCGTGCCTTTGGCGAAACCATTGCCGTACTTATGGTATGTGGCAATTTTACTGATCTGCCGAAAACGATCTTCGATTCGTGTTACCCTTTACCGGCGCTTATCGCAAATAATTACGGGGAGATGATGTCATTGCCTGACTATGAATCAGCATTGATGTTTTCAGCTTTGCTTCTATTTATTATAATAGTATTATTCAATGCAGGTTCCCGTCTTATTCTAAACCGAATCAATAAAAGATACATACTATGAGAAAACTGGAAGAACATTTTTTTAAAGTATTGATGATCGGGGCTTCTTTATTGATTATCTCAACCTTGATATTTATCCTCTGCATTATCATAAGCAAAGGGTTGCCATCTCTTACATGGGACATGGTTACAAAAATACCCACCGGGGGTTTTTATCTTGGTAAAGAAGGGGGAATATTAAATGCAATAATGGGTTCTCTGTTTCTGATCATCGGGTCTGTCTTCCTGAGTATCATGATAAGCCTGCCTGTTGTGCTGTATATAAATTTCTTACTGCAAAAGAATTCGAAATTCTCAACTATTGTCAGATTTTCATTTGATATCCTTTTTGGAATACCTTCTATTGTATATGGCGCTTTTGGTTTCATGTTGATGGTTTATCTTGGTATTCAGGCTTCACTGCTGGGGGGTATCATAGCAGTTACGTTGCTGATCATTCCTATCATGGTAAGAGCAATTGATGAAGTTGCCGTTTATGTCCCACGCGACCTGATTGAGGCTCCAATGTCGTTGGGAGCCACCCGTTTTGAAACCATAAAGGTAATTGTGCGACAAATTATGCCAGGCATAACGACTGCTGTTCTGTTAGCTACCGGCAGGGGTATCGGCGATGCTGCAACAGTTCTTTTTACAGCCGGTTATACTGACAGTATTCCAACCTCACCTACCCAACCTGCTGCTACTTTGCCCTTAGCCATATTTTTTCAGCTCAGCAGTCCGATAGAAGAAGTCCAGAACAGAGCTTACGCTGCTGCATTGATCCTAACACTATTAATACTGATCCTGAGCTTTTCTGCCCGGTACTTTGGAAGTAAATTATCAAAATCTAAATTATAATTTGATGCAACATACAACAACAGAGACATTGATAGCAGGGAAGAATTATAATAATGCGACTTCCGGCAACAAGGCATTGCCTCATCTTGTTACAAAAAATCTGAATGTGTATATCCAGGGGAAACATATTCTCAAGAATGTAAACCTGATGATACCCGATAAAAGTATAACATGTATTATTGGACCATCAGGCTGTGGGAAAACGACACTATTACGTTCGTTTAATCGCCTGCATGATGATTCACCCGATGTAAAACTCACAGGAAATGTATTTATCGATAACGAGGATATTTATGGATCGGGAATTGAGGTCACACACATCCGGAAAAAAATGGGTTTGCTTGCTCAGCGGCCGACTGTATTACCCATGTCAATTTATGATAATGTAGCCTATGGACCAAGATTATATGGCGTTAAAAGGCGAAGGAAATTATATGAAATTGTAAAACACCAGTTGGTATCGGTAGCACTCTGGGACGAAGTTAAAGATCGTTTAAAATCACCGGCAGTTAGTTTATCTCTCGGCCAACAACAGCGACTGTGCCTTGCCCGTGGTCTTGCAGTTGAACCCGAAATGATCCTGGGCGATGAAGCGACATCTGCTCTGGACCCTATATCGACAACCAAAATTGAAGAACTTTTTATCCAGCTAAAAGGAGCGTATAGTATAATTTTGGTAACTCATACGCTCAGACAGGCCAGGCGTATTGCAGACTATATTGCATTCATGTACCTGGGGGAACTTATCGAATTCGGGACAGCTTCAGAGTTCTTTAATAACCCAAAACATACTCTTACAAAAGAATATATTGCAGGAAGTTTTAGTTGATTTATAAGGATTTTCATAATAATCTACCAAACCTACAGATTATGCCATGAAAACAGAACAGCCAATACCTCTGGATAAATAATTTTACTTCTCACGAAATACAGACAAGAAACCCTTCAGAAAAATACTCGTTCGCAAGGAAGGATTATTCAGATCCCTTCATCTTCTTTTTACTTTCCAGTGCGGATGTTAAAACACCGATGGTTAAGGCTCCAAGGATAAAGCTAAGCGATACAAATGTTGGAAACTTATAGTGGTTGACAAGTATCATTTTGACACCGACAAATAACAGGATAAATACTAGACTGTATTTCATGTACCTGAATTTATCCATCATATTTGCCAGGAAAAAATATAGATTCCGTAAGCCAAGGATAGCAAAAATATTCGAAGTAAATACAATGAATGGATCGGTTGTTACTGCAAGAATTGCAGGGATAGAGTCAACGGCAAAAAGAATATCAGTAAACTCAATAACCATAAGAGTGGCAAATGAAGCGGTAATATATATTTTGCCATTCTCTTTAATAAAATATTTTGAAAATCGATGATCCCATTTAATAGGATATAGCTTTGAAAGTAACCTTATTGCAAATGATTTTGAGTAATCAACGTTATCATGCCTTGCAGTCATCATGCTTATTGCTGAGTAGATTAAAATAGCTCCGAATACATACGTTGACCAATGAAAACGCTCAATAAAAGCAGTGCCTAAAAGTATCATTATCCCACGGAAAACGATTGCCCCAAGTATTCCCCAAAATAGGATGTTATGCTGAAATTTCTTTTCGATTTTAAAAAACGAAAATATCAATGCAATCACGAAGATATTATCTAAGCTCAACGACTCCTCAATCACATATCCGGTGAAATATTTGAGCATTGCATCCCCAGGTGAGGCATTATTCTTATTTATCTCAAGGAAATTATATTTATAAATGAAGAAAACTGCTATTCCGAAAAGTAACGCAAGAGAAATAAAAATCATAGTCCAGAGTATGGATTCTTTCATGGAAATAGCATGTACTTTCTTGTGAAATACTCCTAAATCGAGAAACAGTAATCCCAGAATCAAAGCAATAAAAAGAACCCAGATCATTTCTTGATACGATTGACGTTATTTATTCATTACCACAAAAATAGGATTTAGTTATATTTCAGAAACCAGAAATAGTAATAAATGTTTCCCCTGTGTATTAAGATTTATATCTTTATCTTTAGTACTCAAATAATCATTGAAGAATAGGATCTGACTAGTAAAGAACCTTCTTAACCACTACCATATGCCATCAAATCGCCTGCTTTCTCTTGATGCTTTCAGGGGTTATACAATCGCAGCCATGATCCTGGTGAATAACCCTGGTGATTGGGGAAATGTCTATGCACCACTATTGCATAAATCCTGGAATGGTATTACCCCAACCGATCTTATTTTCCCGTTTTTCCTTTTTATAATGGGTGTTGCTATAACACTTGCATTTACGAAAAAAATAACTGTCCAGAGCTCGAACAAACTCCTGTATCAAAAAATACTGATACGAACATTGAAAATCTTTGCACTTGGCTTGTTTTTAAATCTTCTTCCTCATTTTAATTTTTCTGAACTTCGTGTTGCAGGAGTGTTACAACGAATTGCGGTTGTATATTTTTTCTGTTCAATCCTATTTCTTAATACTGGCTGGAAGGCGCAAAGCATAACAGGAGCATGCCTGTTGTTTGTTTATTGGTTGTGTATGATATTGATCCCAACCCCGGGAAATAAAACTGCTCTGCTTGAACCAGGTAATAATCTGGCCGCCTGGATTGATTCCATATTGCTGCCAGGTCGGATGTGGCAGGGAAATTGGGATCCGGAAGGTATATTCAGTACAGTACCTGCTATCGTTACAGGAATAGCAGGCATGTTAACTGGAAAATTTCTGTTGACTGATATTCCTATTGAAAGAAAGATCATATGGATGTTCATTGCCGGTATTGGGGCATGTATCCTTGGCTATGTATGGAGTTGGAATTTCCCGCTGAATAAAAATCTTTGGACCAGCTCCTATGTACTCGTTACCGGAGGACTAGCCTGCATGGCATTTGCTGTGTTCATTTATTTGATTGATGTGTTGCAGTTCAAAAGTGTCGGGTGGCCAGGGATAGTTTATGGAGCGAATGCTATAATAATTTATGTTGTGGCTGATTTGTTATCGATTTTCCTTTGTCAGGTTTCTATCGGTGGTGATACTATCAATAACTATTTCATGCATATTGCCTCTTATGCCGGATTAGGAGCAAAATTTTCAAGTCTGATCTTTGCCCTGCTTTGTGTAATCATCAGTTTTATGCCAGCATACTGGCTATTTAGTAAAAAGGTCTTCTTCAGATTATAGTTTCAAAGCCTTCCTTTAGTTATTCGATATTTATGCTGAAGGCCATTTTTTGATTCTCATTTACCTTTATGTTTGATCATGTGCCAAGATGCTTATCAGCTATCGTTCAAACCAGTTTTACCTTATGAAAACATTGTCAGATAGGACGAATTTGACTAATGGCTTATATTTAGTGACGAATGTATCAATTTTTTTGATGGAAGTAGTAACGAATTATTACTCCCTTCGTAAAAAATTGTACTTATTTCTACTTTATTAAACAATAACCTACTGATGCAGAAACTGATGAGTAGTACCGAAAAGTTGATATCAACAATCTATGAATATCAAAATTATATCAAGTTAAATACTCGGTTTATTCATGAATTGGAAGCTGCAGGTGGTGATACTTCGCAGTTAAAAAACGAGATTGTTGAGCTTGAACGTAAAATTGCTGAATTGAAGATGACGGGTGGATACCTGAAATAGTTCCCGAAAAAAACTTCTGAGCTTTCAGCTTTTCTTAAAATAACTATCCTTATTTTTTCTAAGTACAATCCTGCGCTAACCTATTTTCTTATTGAATTTCAATTTCTTAAGTTTTGCTTTTAGCTGAAATATTTCATATTTGCACGCTATGTTCATTTAATTTTACTAATTTTCTAAATTAAGATGAACCTGCATGGCGGATTTCTTTCTAAATAAACTTCCAACATTTTCCCTTCTCCACGGAGAAAGTACACGCCCGATGGAAGAGAAATTATTGCATGCATCCGATAGAATCCCCATGGGTGTTTTAATACCTGCGTTATTTTCCGATCTGGCAGGTGAGGCAATGAAGAATATAATAAAGGTTTTATCAGAACTGGAGCTTATCAGGAAGGTATACATCTGCCTTGATCGTGCCAGTTTTGAAAATTATCAAACGGCTGTTGAGATCATTAAACCTTTAGGCAAGAAGGGAGTGTTGATATGGAACGACAGTCCAGGTATGCGAGATATCATTGCCGAAATTGAAAAAGAACTTGTTGTTGATATTCGGGGTAAGGGGAATGCAGTATGGACTGGTTTAGGGTATGTTATAGCGAAAAGTGAGGTATCTGCTTTAGCCTTTCACGATGCCGACATTCTTACTTACGATAAAGATTTCCTTATACGTCTCCTTTTCCCTATCGTGCATCTGCGCTATCAATTTTCAAAAGGCTATTATGTACGGTATAAAAATAAATTTTATGCAAGGGTCTGCCGTCTATTTTACTTCCCTTTTGTCAGAGCATTAAAAGATGTCCTGGGGTGTACCGAATACATAGATTACATGGGCGATTTCCGGTATCCTTTGTCAGGCGAGTTTGCTGTTTTCGTGAACCAGGCCCGCATGCTTGAGTTTCCAAGCGACTGGGGAATTGAAGTAGGTATTTTGGGAGAAGTATTTCGCAATATGCGCGTGAACAGAATCTGCCAGGTCGAATTAACAACCCGATACGACCATAAACATCAGCAGGTAGGTGACTCTCCGGATAAAGGTCTTTATAAAATGGCCTCTGATATTGCCCGTACATTCTTTGCCTACCTTGCAAGTAATGGAAGAATCTTAGGAACTGACACCGTAAACTCTATACGATTCGCATACCTCAAAAATGCTAAGGAAGCCGTTGGAGTATATGAATCCTTTGCTGATATGTATGATCATATAATCCGGTACGATTTTCATGAAGAACTAAAAACAGTCGAGCTTTTTTCAAAGGGTATCGCTCACGCAGCTGAATCACTCTATAGTACACCACGGGAATCGGTCATGTTGCCTGACTGGAAAAGAGTTGAATCTGCAATTGATAATATTCATTCAAAACTTATTACAGCGGTTGATTCACAGTAAGATGTCTCCTGCCATTGCCGACGCGTTTAATACGTTTTGGCAAATGATCGGGATTTCCTAATGGAACCTTCTCCATCATAAAACTGCTGGCATCAAGATGTAAAGACCTGGCTTCAGGAATTGCAATTACCCGAATAATATCGCTCAAATTCATTATTAATCGTTCCCTAACGTTAAACTCATGTTCCGCTGTAAGGATTCTGTCGATGAGAATGTAACTGTTATCACCATGAACGGAGAACTCTTCAAGAGAAGGATATGCCGAAATAATATTGATCTCCCCGCTCTTACTCATATCATCCAATACTTGTTTGAACAGAAGGTTTATTTTTGGTTCTATTCTGAATCCTAAATAGAAGTCAATTTTTATGATAATACCAGGTTCCAGATGAGTAACCTCGTATTCAAAAGCATAAGGCTCGTCTTTAATATCGATATGCAAAAACCAATATATATCAGCTCTCTTGGGCCGTCTGTTCAGGAGTGAATACACGATGGTCGATTCAATCTCATCCTTTCTGTCGGCTTTGGTTATGTAAATAAGATTTGAAGCATATTTTGGTATTGAAGTATCGAGGCGAACCTTCTTAAGAACGGTAAGAAGCTGATTTATCGAAGTATACTTCATCAGGTTATTCTTGATTTTTCTGCCATTATACCATGCATACATGATAATCGCCAATGTTGAACTAATGAGTATCGTAAACCATCCACCATGTGAGAATTTTGTCAGGTTTGCAGCAAGAAAAGTTCCTTCAATCAAATAAAATACAAAACCCAATATAGCTATAAGATACAGCGGTACTTTAGATCGTCGTAAATAAAGGATAAGCAACGATGTGGTCATCAACATATCAAACGTAATTGCAAGGCCGTACGCTGCTTCCATAGATAAAGAACTTCGGAATATGAGTACAACTGTGATACAGGCAACCCATAGAAAAAGGTTAACGTGCGGAACAAACATTTGTCCTTTAATCTCTGTCGGATATTTTATTAACAACTTTGGCCAGAAATTGAGTGAAATTGCTTCACTGACAATGGTGAATGAGCAACTGATCATAGCCTGGCTGGCAATGATCGCAGCGCATGTTGCAATAAATACTCCGGGCAGTGTGAACCATTCCGGCATGATGGCAAAAAATGGATTCACACCGAGTAGTGCAAAATCGGGATGTTGAATGGCCCATACCGCCTGTCCTAGATAATTCAGGACCAATGCAGTTTTCACAAATGCCCAGGTTATGCGGATATTTGATATACCACAATGTCCCAGATCGGCATATAGCGCTTCAGCTCCTGTGGTTGCAAGAAAGATAGCCCCTAACAATAAAAATCCTCCCGGATGGTTAATAAGAAGATCCAGTGCATACTTGGGATTCAGGGCTTCGAAAATAGCAGGATATTTAATGATCTGACCAATACCAAACGATGCCAGTATTGTAAACCAGACTAACATGATCGGCCCAAATGATTTTCCTAAAAAGCGGGTACCAAACTGCTGACTGAAAAACAGGGCGCTCAGGATAACCACAACAATAGGCACAACCCTGATTTCCGGATATTTTGACTGAAGTCCTTCAATTGCCGAAGTGACTGTAATAGCCGGAGTAATAACACTATCAGCCAACAACATACTCCCACCAATAAGAGCAATAATATAGGCCCAT
This sequence comes from uncultured Bacteroidales bacterium, assembly GCA_964634105.1. GTDB lineage: Bacteria > Bacteroidota > Bacteroidia > Bacteroidales > UBA10428 > UBA10428. The sequence goes on from CAZWIU010000082.1 coordinate 11,719, forward strand.
CGGTATTTTTTACGGATTAATGCAAAGAGGGCAAAAATTCCACCCTCCCCGTTATTATCTGCTCTTAGTGTGATGATTACATATTTGATGGTAGTCTGTAATGTAAGTGTCCAGAAAATACAGGATACACTCCCCATAATAGTTCTGACATTGATATCATACAGACCTGCTCCAACAGCATTTAACACATAAAGCGGAGATGTCCCTATATCACCGTAAACAATGCCAAGAGTTATAATCAGCCCTGCCAGAGTCACCTTTTTAATTTGTCCTGAATCTTCTCTAATCATTTTACTATGAATTGCTTATACATCTCAAGAAATACAACCAATAAGCATCGATTATTCCAGAATTTATTAACATCTCTGTCGAAAAAACCCGTAAATATACTCAAATTATCTCTCGTGATATCAGGAAAATAATTGGGGCAGGAGAAGGCTAACCTATCGGTATGCTATTTATCAATTGTTGAATTATTAACACTAGTCTTTGGTTGAGGAATCCATATTTTTATGATAACAGCATTGTGGGTGTAATAGGTACAACGCCAATCTTTTCACATACAAGTCCTCCTGCTTTATTGGCCAAAAAAGCAGCCTGAAATGCATCAACACCACATGCTGTAGCAAGAGCAGCAACACAAATTACAGTATCTCCGGCTCCTGATACATCAGCAATATCGCGCTCCTCAGCCGGAAATACTTTATATGTTTTACCATTGCTTATGAATACTCCCTTTTCCGACAATGTCACCATAACATTGCGAATGCTGTTTTTTATATGCAATACCTGAACCGCATCGAAAAGACCATCCGTGTCAGTCTTTTTAAGAAATACATTCAGCCCTTCTGTTAATTCTTTAAAATTTGGTTTAAAAAAGGTAACACCATGATACCCTAAAAAACTGCGTCGTTTTGGATCAACAAGTGTCGGAATTTTTTTTTCTGTTGCCTGCTTGATTACCCCGTCAATAAGAGCAGGCGTTAAAATACCTTTATCATAATCCTGAAATATTACAGCATCAATTACCAAGCTGTTTATGATCTCAGAAATTTTCTTTAGTATCTGATTTTCGAGTTCCTGATCGAGAAACAAAGTATCCTCATGATCAACGCGCAACAGATGCTGATGATTCCCAATAATACGGGTTTTCAGGGTGGTTTTACGATGAGGTGATTCGATGATCCCCTCGTCGGTCAGATCCAGATTCTTAAATAACTGTTTAAAAATTGCACTTTCCGGATCTTTTCCAATAACCGAGCATACAATGGGTATGGCTCCAAGCGATTTGACATTGATAGCTACATTGGCAGCCCCTCCCATCCGATACTCCCTTTCGGTAAATGATACAACCGGCACCGGGGCTTCGGGAGAAATCCGGTTAACATTACCCCACAGATATTCATCGACCATAACATCACCTACTATCAGAATTCTTTTTTGGGTGAATTCATCTAATAATTTCAGGACATTGAGCTGATTTGGCATGATTGGGTTTTTAATCACAGCAAATATAAACTGTTTCTGAAGAGATTTCCATAGCAATCAACATAAGAATCTTTGAAAATAAATATATCAAATACTTTCTTTTATGATTCCTGTTTTACTCTTCATATAAAATTATACTTTTGATAATACGAATCACTCAGTAATGAAACAGAGATGGTAAAGAAATTGATTTTCATGGTGACCCTTTGCTTTGCAATATTTAGAATGTATGCACAGGGATATGAAAAGATGGTTGTCTCAACAATGAACCACTATATTATACACAATGACTATTATAATGTTGATCCCGAAAGCTTTCCGTGTTATTTCAACGATTCCTCATTTCTGAATGACATCCGTGATACCATCTTATTATATGTAAAAAAACATTTCGGTATTGACCAGGTTGAGTTCAATAATCATCCCATGATATCCTGCGCTGAACTTTCATTTTCTCCAAAAATCAAAACTGTAATACCTTACAATCCTGAAGAAAACACGCTGTATCTCAACATAACAACAAGTATCTCTTTCAGAAGAATCGAATACTATGAAGCTTTCTACCAACTTAGTGCAACTATTAATATTGTTACTTCAAAAAACAAAAAAATCGCTAAATCCTCCAGTACTATCCCTTTTATGATACGGCCAAGTGATGGTATCCTCACCGACACACTTATGCATAGAATGGATTTCGAAATCTTTTACCTAGATGCACTTTCAGCAGCCTTTAATAAAAGTCCAGAGCTATTTGAAAAACGATTTATTTATCAGCCGCTGGCTGAACAATACGATGATATTTTATCGGCCTCTGCAAGGTATAGTATCGAGAGAATAGATACAATTTTTGCACTTGGTAAAGAGGATGGAGAAATAATTCCCATCCTGGATGTTAAAAATCTTTCATCAATCCATGAGGAACCTGCTCCTGTCGACGATAAATATCAGGCAAGAAAGCGATACAAAATAACACACCTTGGGAACAACGGTCAAAATACGATTACCTTAACGTTAAATAATTCTCTCCTGGTTGATGTAGATTTTTCCGGTGGAATGATTTCCGGAGACCTTTCATATCAAAAAAATGGAGTCATGACAGGGTCTTTAAGCAAAGACTCGGTTTATCTGTTCTGGAATGTATCCAGTTCGGTAGCGGAAATATGGATTAATAAAAAGCTGCTTTCCATAGTGCATTACCAATCGGGGTATGAGGATTTATATCTGCGTTATGATCTTGCTCCCGTTTATCTTCAAAAAGTAGTTTTTCTTGTGTTTTTATATGATGAAGCTGAGAATATCATTCAGGAAAATTACTATTCGTCATCGCCATATTATTTGCAGGAAGGAGCCTCCCTTTATTTATACTACTAATCGCTGAAACTGTATAAATCTCCCGTAGTTGCCCAGTGGCAGGAAGCCCTGCCCGAACTTATTCTCCTATAAAAAGGCTCTTGCTTGAAAATTCAGGATCGCAGGTCAGATTTACCTTTAATTTGCGCAATCCGGCTTCGTCTCCAGGCGTTGGTATGTGGGTTATATGAACTTCGCAATTACGCAACAATTTAAGATTCTCCAGTGCCATTTTTGCTGCCGGATTAGATAAAGCGCTGATGCCAAGTACAATTAAAGTTTCTTCCACATCGAGGCTAACCATTTTCCCGTTCAAAATATCCTTCTTTAAAAATGTTACCGAATCAATTATACTTTCGGGCAACAGGTACATTTTATCAGGAAGACCAGCGAGGTACTTGGTGGCGTTTAAAATCAGGCTGGAAGAAGCATGCATGAGCGGTGAATTTTTACCGGTGATGATAGTTCCATCGGGTAATTCAATGGCAGCTCCGCAAAAAATACCATCATTGCCTTTGCCGCACTTTTCTGCATTCTTTGCAGCTTCGCGTGCCGGTAGTACCACTTTCCTGTCTTCAACTTTTGCTCCAATTCTATTCATTATTTCACCTGCCCGATGAAGCGTGTCTCTGTCGACCAGCCCCATGGCATATTCAACAGCACATCTGAAATAACGCCTTATAATCTCCTGGTGTGATGCCTCAACAATGATGTCTTCATTGATGATTCCTGCACTTGCACGGTTGACTCCCATATCTGTTGGCGACTGATACATTGATTCACCTCCGGTGATCTTTTCAATGATCCTTTTCAATAAATGGAATGCTTCAATATCACGGTTATAGTTTACTACTTCTTTGTTATATGCTTTCAGATGATGCGTGTCAATCAGTACCTCATCTTTCAAATCGACTGTTGCAGCTTCATAGGCGATATTAACTTTATGATCGACAGGCAGGTTCCAGATCGGGAATGTTTCAAATTTAGCATATCCGGCTTTGATCCCTCGGTTATATTCGTGATACAGATTACACAGGCAGGTGGCAAGTTTTCCGCTTCCTGGTCCTGGGCCTGTAACAACTACAATGGGTTTTGTTGTTTTAATGTATTCATTTGCTCCGTATCCCTCATCACTTACAATCAGATCGACATCAGTAGGATATCCTTTTGTAGGGTAATGTATATAGACCTTAACCCCCCTCATTTCTAATTTATTTTTAAAAGTTAACGCGGGAGGTTGTCCCTGGTAACGCGTAATCACAACAGCCGTAACCCCGATACCCCATTCCCTGAATTCATCAATGGTTTTCAGGGCATCAATATCGTATGTGATCCCAAAATCGGCCCTGATCTTGTTTCTTTCGATAGCGCCAGCATGAATACAAAGAATTACATCAATTTTATCTTTCAGTATTTGCAAAAGTCGCATTTTGACATTCGGATCAAAACCTGGCAGTACCCTGGCCGCATGGTAGTCATATAAAATTTTGCCTCCGAACTCCAGGTAGAGCTTATGATTAAACCTGCTCACTCTTTCCAGTATTGCAGAAGTTTGTTCCTTTAGGTATTTTTCGTTATCAAATCCAAGCCGATGTGTTTCTTCCATGTTGATCCTCCGTCCTGAAAATTGTATATGTTATTATTCAGCCTATCAATATTAGCAAAATTTTAACGTAACAAAATTTCATACAGCAGAAAAAGAAATGATTTTTTATCCACTATAAAAGATGAAACGATAAACAATTCAGTTGGTACAATGGAGGGGCTTTCCTAAAGTAATTTTCTATCTCATACTACCCAAGAAAACAATTTTTTGGAAAAAATTTATACCTGCTAAATTTTTATCAAAGGCAGGCAAGCCCATATATCTTAAAGTAATTTTCCTGCTTAGAAGTGAGCTACTCATTATAAGCAGCCCAGACTGTGACTTCGGAGGGGCTCCCCGATTGTTATTTTCTAGCTCATACTTCGCAAGAAAATAATTATCGGGATAAACTTCTCGCCCCTCCTCTTTAAACGTTATATGATCAATTTTATATTAAAAATGTTATTCTTTCGATGAATAGCACTTCTCTGTGACTTCGGAGGGGCTCGAACCCTCGACCCGCAGATTAAGAGTCTGCTGCTCTACCAAACTGAGCTACGAAGCCGCGGTGCAAAGGTAGAAAAATCTTGATATTTGAAAAGTACCAGGTAAGGAATAAAAAAGAAAAACCGGAGGTAGAGTATCTCCGGTTTTTATTTTCTTTGGCTCTGAAAGATTATTTATCTTTTGCAGTTTTTTTCATTACTGAAGTTGCAGCAGCAATCATTCCCGAAATATCTGACAAATCGGTAGGTATGATCATACTATTGTTAGTTGAAGCCAGTTTCCCGAATTCGTTCAGGTATTGTTCGGCAATACGCAGGTTAACAGCATCGATTCCGTGATTTTCGCCGATAGCATTTGCGATCTGACGAATCCCGGTAGCTGTAGCAGCAGCAACACGCTCAATTTCTGCAGCCCTGCCTTCTGCCTCATTAATTCTCTTTTGCTTCTCCCCTTCCGAACGCTTAATTAATTCCTGTTTATCGCCCTCGGCTACATTAATTTTCGCCTGCTTTTGTCCCTCCGATTCGGCGATCATAGCACGTTTTTCACGCTCTGCACGCATTTGCTTTTCCATTGCATCTTTAATACTCTGAGGTGGAGTAATATTTTTTACTTCATAACGGGTAACTTTAACCCCCCAGGGATCAGAAGCCTTATCAACCGCATCAACTATGGTGGTATTTATATTCTCGCGTTCTTCAAAGGTCCTGTCCAGTTCAAGTTTTCCAATAATGCTTCGCATCGTGGTCTGGGCAATTTGAATAGCTGCAAACTTATAATTGTCTATTCCGTACGAGGCTTTTTGCGGATCAATCACCTGCAAATAAAGAATACCATCAACTTCAACGGCAATGTTGTCTCTCGTGATACATATTTGTGAGGCCACATCAATAGCTTGTTCTTTCAGGGTATGCCGGTAACGGATTTTATCAAAGAACGGAATCAGGATATTCATACCTGCCAGCAAAGTTCCCCTGTATTTCCCCAAACGTTCGACAATATATGCCGAGCGTTGTGGTACAATTTTAATAGTCGATAAAAAAAGGATAAAAACAAAAATAGCAAGACCAATGTAAATAATCGTAGTAGAGTTCATAATAATACCTCCTAATATTTTATTGATTAATCTTTGTAACGATAAGTGTTATACTATCTTTATTCAGAATCTTAACCTGATCGCCGGCCTTAATATCAACATCCGATATTGCGTTCCACGTTGTACCTTTAAAATCGACCCTGCCCTGACGGCCGCTAACCAAATTTGTTTCAGCGATGGCTGTTTTTCCGATAAATTCATCTTCCAGGGTATTTACACCGGTTTTATCTTCATGAAAAAATTTCTTTTTAAGATACTTTCTAAGAAGCGCCAGACTTAATATAGAGCTAAGCAGGAAAATTATTATCTGAATATTCAGGCCAGGATGAAAAATAAGGATACATATTGCTGTTATCCATGCTCCTATCCCAAAAAACATAATAATTAATCCGGGCAATGCCAACTCAAGCAGCAAAAATACCAATCCTATCAGAAACCAGATTACCGGCGGTGTAAGTAGAATATTCATATAATTTAGTTTTAAGTTTCCTAATTTGTTATAAAGTGCATTTAAATGTACAATATTTTTGGGTGTTGTAAATGGCGTTTACCCTTGGGCAAGACCCAAGACCCTAAAAAGAATTTTACC